>QHZK01000410.1 GCA_003224635.1 Acidobacteriota bacterium
CTGGGCATTCCTCTGTGGTGGCGGTCTGTGACCGCCGGTCGCCGCTCCCTTACAGGGCAGGCTTTGAGCGCCGCTACAACTTACGTCACTCTGTTATAGCTAGCCCGGGTAGGGCTCCTTGGGATGTACCACCCGAATCCGGTGGTCAGTGAACTTGAAATGGGCGCCCGGCAGGGAGTACTTGGGCATGTGGCAGGCAACGCAGGACCGCTTGGCGACCGGGCACGCGGGCGCAACCAACTGCTTGGTCTGAAGACTCGCGCCCGAAGCGTCTTTCGTCGACACTGCTGGCCTCGACACTCCTGACGCGGCCCGGCCCGCGGACGCCCGCTCTGTTGATGATTGATGGCAGGCCCGACACTTGCCGTCATAGCTTGCCGGCTCCCTCTTCATGTTCTGGTGCGGGTCGTGGCAGGCCAGGCAACTGATCCGCGGATCGTCCTGGTCGAAACATTTGCTGAGGGCCAGGCGGTAAGGCTGAAATCGAACATTCTGGATGCTCTTCAAGTGCATCAATTCCACCTGCATCCACGAGCGGTGGCAGGAACCGCAAAAGTCCGCCAGGTCTCCCGTATTCAGCTTGCCGGGGTTGAAAATATGCGGCGGATCGGGACTCCCGGCTTGGACGGCGGCGACGTGCTCGGCGCCCGGACCGTGGCACGACTCGCAGGTGACGCCGGGAGCCATGCGCTCGACTTCGAGGCGAGAGCCGCTGACGGCGCCGGTTGAGTGGCAGCCAAAACAGGCTTGCTCGTCGGCCGCGTGCATCACCCGGCCGGCGGCTTCGTCGAGTGAGGCCGGAACGGAGCGCGAAGCTCCCAAAGTGAAGTCCAGGTCCTGGGTGTCGTTAAAGAAGCTCACGCGGCTTTCGTAATACGAGCCGTTGTGCTTGAAGACATAGGTCTGCCCCGCTTCGCCCAGCCCGAACGCCCAGAGGATGGGTTCGGACAGGTTGGCGTGGCCGTCCGTTACGGTGTAGGTGCTGGTGTTTCCCCGGCGGGTGATTTCGTAGGAATAGGCGCCGGCGCGAAACGTCAGTCGCGGGTGGGCGCGAAGGATGTCGCACTCGGCCGCGGGCTCGAGGGCGCGGGCCATCGGGGTTCGAAGCTCGCTTGCCTCAGACGTGTGACACTTCGCGCAGACTAGAGAGCCCGCGTAGCGCGCGCCCGGCGGCGCCTGAGTCGGCGAAGGAAATGGTCCCGGCTGCGGGTTCTGCGCGCCCGGCAACGACGAGCTCACGATGCCCATGACTGCGATGGCATGGCGAATCCTGAGTGTCACTATATTTCGCAATTCTCAATAAGCTCTTGCTCTCAGGCTCCTGCGAGATGCTTCGCCGCGCTCAGCATGACGTGTTAGACGTTTTTTTCAGCTACCTGCCGCCTATGCAGTCGAATATTTCTTGCACAAGGTTTTGATTCTGTCGATCAGTTTGGGCACGCCCGTCATAGCGTCCTCTTCGCCTTCGTATTCGGCGGACATGTAGCCCTTGTATCCGGCCTTGGCGAAGAGCTGCCATACACGGTCGAGGTCGATGGGGCGGCGGCTGTCTCCGAAGCGGTCGCGAATATGAGTGTGGGTGGCGTAAGGAGCGCAGGCCTCAATCTGCCTGTACTGATCGTCGTCGGAGTCGGCGATGAAGTTTGAGATATCGAGGTTGACACCGGCGTAGGGCGAGTCGACTCGCCGCAAGATCTCGAGCGTGGTCTCGGCCTTCTGGGTGATGCCGCCGTGGTCCTCGACGCCCAGCGTGATGCCCTTCTTGCCCGCGTAGTCGCAAGCGGGTTTCATGACTTCGACGCTCCACTCCATGCCCTGGTCCACGGTAGCGCCGGGCGGCAACTCCCCGGCGAAAATGCGCAGGTGCGAGGCGCCGAGCCAGTCCGTCACGTCAACCCACTTCTTGATGTCGGCCAGCACCTGAGCGCGCTTCGCCTTGTCCGCCTCGACCATGCTCGAGCCGCAGCCCGCGCCGGAAAAAGGCATGCCGTTCTTGAAAGCCAGGTGGCGCAGTCCAGTAAGGTAGGCCGGGTCAGTAGACTTCAAGTAGTAGACCGTCACGTCCACGCCGTGGAGGCCAAATTCCACGCCCTTGAGGATGAAATCCTCCATAGTCATGGGCCCGTGTTCCAGATACTTGCGAAACGAATAGGCGCAGCAGCCGGCGAACAGGCGCGACCCTCCGGCCGCCATAGGCGCGTCGCCCAAGGAAAGCCCTGCTTCGGCTCTGCCCTTGTCGGTCCCCAAAAGCCCCGACCCCGCCGCGGCCGCGGCGCCTGCTGTACGCAGGAACGTTCGGCGGAGAATCACGTTCTTCATTTTTTCCTCCCCTAACGCGTGTGAGACGCTTGATTCGGCCGTTCGAGGAGACCATCGGTTCCCCAATGAATCAATGACCCGATGACCCGATGATCCGATGGCTCAATCACTCAATGGCTCAATGGTCTGACGGCGACCTCCCTGAAGTAGACCACGTCGTTGTCGCTGTGGTTCTGAAGGCCGAAGTAGCCCTCGTCGGGGCGGCGTCCCCGATCGGGCTCGTAGGACTTTTTCTTGGGCGGCACGGGCTCGCCTTCGGTATAGTCCGTGACCTTGACGCCGTTCACCACGACGATCGTGCGCGGTCCATCCAGCGTAATCTCCATGGTGTTCCACTCGCCTGCCTTCTCAGGGCGAGCCAAGGCTTTGGTGAGCGAATAGAGCACGCCCGTACAATGGTAATCGTCGTCTGCGTTATCGATCTGCACTTCGTAGCCTCGGTTCACCGGCATCCACGGCTCGGTGGGCTTCTCCGGGATGCGGATGAAGACGCCCGAGTTCGAGTTATTTCTCGGCGGTTTGAAGACTACACGGATGACAGTGTTGCCGATTTTCTGCGGGGTGTACCACAAGAGGCCCATCCCGCCGTGCGGCTTCAGAAGGCCCTCTTCGACCTCAAATCCTCCCGGACCGACGTGCTCCCAACCTGTCATGTCTTTGCTGTGGAAGAGTAGTTTCCAATCGGTGGATTGAGCGCGCGCGGACAAGGCGCCCAGTACTAGCATGGCAAGGCATAGAATCGCGCGATGCAGCATGACTTCGCCTCCTGCGTACTCCCCGGCCCGAGCTTGCCGTGCTCGTCGAGGTGGCAAGTTTCGTGGCTTCGAGCGGAGCTACCGAACGCATTGTACACGGAACGGGCGGCACAATCGAGAACACCGGGGCAAATCAAGGGTTGGCAGCGGCCCCGAATCCGATTATGATCTCTCGATAAACTTGGAGTCCATGGGGGAGTTGTTCCTGCTTCGGAGGGAAGTTTTACCTTGACTGAGGATCGCGCAGCCGGCTGGCACGGGCGTTACGAGCAGTCTCTTGGCTACGTTGAAGGCGTGCTGCGAGCGGTGAATTCCGGCAAGAGTATCGCGCTCGGGCCAAGCCCGGCGGCGCTCGATCCGCCGCAGCTTGCCCCCGCCACGCACGCGGCGAGTAAGCCGCAAGTTGTCTATTGCGCGCCTCACCCGGACGACGAATCACTGAGTGGCTCGCTGGCGCTTCGCCTTTGCCTGGAAGCGGGCGCTCAGGTGACGAACCTCGCGATCACTTTGGGCAGCGATCTCGGCCAGAGGGCGCGGCGCCTGCGGGAGCTCGAATCGGCTTGCCGGGCGCTCAGGTTCGACCTCGTCGTGCCCGTGCACCCTTCCGGGTTTGACGGCGTGAACCTGAAGGAGCGGCGCGAGCGTCCTAACGAGTGGGCTCAGAAGGTCCAAGCCCTGCGCGAGATTTTCAACCGGCTGGAACCCGACTGGGTATTCGCCCCGCACGCTGAGGACTTCAACACCACGCACATCGGCACGCACTTCCTGGTGGTCGAGGCGCTCGGCGCGCATCTCGAGCGAAGCGGGCGTGGTCCTGTGCAGTTCGTTCAGACGGAATTCTGGCATCAGCTCGCGGAGCCCAACCTGATGCTCGGGGTCAGCGCAGAGGTGGCGGCCATCCAGTTGATGGCGGCGATGGAGCACGGCGGCGAAATGTCCCGCAATCCCTATCACCTGCTGGCGCCCGCTCGCATGATGGACAACGTGCGTCGCGGGTCCGAAGTCGTGGGCGGCCAGGGCGCGGCGGCCCAGTCCTTTCCCTTTGCCGAGCTCTATCGCGTGACCTTCATGCGAGGAAGGGAAATCGTGGACCCGCGGCCGGGCGGGGTTATCGTCGGGCCGACGGAGAAAATCGATCCCGCGTCGCTCGCGGCAAAGTTCCTGCCCCGAGGGAATGTGAACGAGGTTCGCGAGGTGTCGGGTAGACGGCCAGACGGGGAGTAAAGATCGGTCAGGCTTGGCGATAAGCTTCGACGTTCGTGGGCGTCGGCCTCTGACCAAAACCCGGGCTCGACATCCTGCGCCGGCCGAAGAAAGCCCCAACGGGTATCTCGTCTGGGCCAAGAGGGCGAGGCCCACGAACTCTAGAAAAGGGCCGGGTCGGGAGCCGTAAGAAAGCCCACGAGACTGTCAGGCGGGTACTGGCCTAATTTCGAAATTAGGCCAGTACCGTCAGGTGCAGGCCTTCCCCGAGGACCGCCGAGTGCTGTATGATTCTGAAGCACAGCTTTGGCACGGCGATGGGGAACTCTGTGACCTGCTCACGGTGGCGGCGTTGAAGCCTCGACCTCGATCAGGCATACTGACATCAAGATGAGTGAGGTATATTTACTCCTCAGGTAAGCGAAGAGACAGGTGATCGGAAAACTGGAGACTCAAGGAAGCCGACCGTGGCCCAGGCGGTTGAAGAAGACGTCTGGGACCCCGAGCGCCGGAGAATGAGGCTGGTCGGGGTGGTGGCCACAATATCAGCTATAGGAGACGCGGAAGAGGACCCGCGTCCGTTAACTAAGCGGTTGAAGAGCTAGAAGAGCTAAACGTGCGCCTGTAGCTCAGATGGATAGAGCGTTTGCCTCCGGAGCAAAAGGTCGCAGGTTCGAATCCTGCCAGGCGTACCAACTAAATCCCTTCTCGACAATACGCTCCCGTTTTTCATAACCTGTCCAAAGGCTGACAACGTAGCGAAACTGTAGCAAAACCCCTCAGTTTGGCCTCGACGTAACAGAAATGCTTTGATGTTGGTTCGCCTGCCGGTCGAGTCTGGCGAGCGCTTCCCGCATCATGTTGAGCTTGGCTTGGCTATACCGCTTGAAGACCTCCGAATCACCCTGCCGGAGCATCTGGGTCACAAAGTGGTCAGATACCCCTCCAGCACTTAAGCGACTTGCGAAGGTGTGGCGCAGCTCATACAGCGAGAAATATGACACCCCGGCACGATGCAAGGTGCTTCTCCAGACTTTCTTGAGGCTGCCCACGTACGGTTTCTTACCTCCCTTCCTCAGCGCCGGGAATAGATAGTCGGACCCAGGTGTTTCGTCGATCCGGGCTTTGAATGCTTGGCGAGCGGATTCTGTCATCGGCATATCGCCTACTCCGCTGGGCGTCTTAGAGTCAGGAATGTGCACTAGCAAGTTCTCCAAATCGACCTGTGACTTTTTCATCGGCATCAGCTCCTTGTAGGGACGGAGTCCCATTTCGGAAATGATGACGACGGCATGTTTCAAGTAGTTGGGAGCGACCATTTCGATCCGTTCTTGTTCGCTCGCTGTCATATGGTGTGGCTTGCGGGTCGTTCTGCTCACGGAAGCCGGGAATTCGACAGCGGCACAAGGATTACTCGTCAAGCGCTTTTGCTTAATGGCGACGTTGAGCATTCGTCTCAACACACGGAACTCTTGATGGACTGTCGAAGGCTTGACCCTGCCGCGATGCTGGACGCCGAGCTTCGTACGACACCTCCTTCCTTCGGAAAGCCGCCGGCGTAGATAGTCCTCGATTGCTTCCGAGGTGATATCGAGGAGAAGCGTGTTGCTAAAGGTAGGCTTAAGGATCCGAACCGCATTGAGGTTCTGAATGTGGGTGTTTTCTGATCGAAACGGGGGTTTTGACCGATTCTCCAGGAACCAGTCCGCCCAATCGCCAAACGTGAGGTTCTTGCTCGCGAGGATTGTGGGCAGCATTCCGTCGTCTCTAGCATCGAGGCGTTGCCTCAGGAAACGTTCTGCTTCTTGTCGATCTGTCGTTCCGGTAGACTCTTGCACTCGCCGGCCCTCGCGGTTCCTGTAGCTGATCCACCAGAAGGCGGAGTCTTTCCGAGGATAAACGGTTCCACTTGTCTTACGGGGTCTACTCATTGATTCCTCCATTGACGAAGAATTGTTGCCGCCATTTTTCCAGTTCGGCAAGGCTGAACCGAATTGAGCGGCCCATCATTCGGAAATGGGGAATCTGCTTTCGCTCGACGTAAGCATACACTATTGACATCTGCATAAATAATGCA
>QHZK01000411.1 GCA_003224635.1 Acidobacteriota bacterium
GCACGCAGAAAGTGCACTTTTCCGTGACGCCGACCTCGCGCACGGAAACGTCCGGGTTGAGCTGCAAGTGAAGCGGCTTGTCCCACACCGGGTTGTAGAAATTGAAGAAGCGCACCGTGTAGGGACAGGCGTTGGCGCAGTAGCGCGTGCCGACGCAGCGGTTGTAAATCTGGGCGTTCAGTCCTTCCGGGTTGCGATAGCTGGCGTAGGTGGGACACACCGGCTCGCACGGCGCCGCGGCGCATTGCTGGCACAACACGGGCCTGAACTTCACGCGCGCGTCGGGAAATTCGCCCTCCCAGTAGCGTTCCACGCGGATCCAGTGGATCGCGCGGCCCCGGGCGGCCTGGTCCTCGCCCGCCGTCGGAACGTTGTTTTCGGCGCGGCACGCCACCACGCACGCCTCGCAGCCCGTGCAGCGGTCCAGATCGACGGCCATTCCCCATTGACGCGCCATGGTACTTGTTGTTCTCCGCCTTTTCGGGATCAGTGTCGAAGAAAAATCAAAAGGAAAAAATCAAACCTCAAAGGGCAAAAATGGGCGCGTGCCTACCTCTTACTAGCAAACGCCCGGGCCGCAGCCCACTCTCAAGTTCTCTTGCCAGGCTCTCTTCCAGCAAGTCGGTTTCGGGGGCTTTCATTTTTGATTTTTGCCTTTTGCCTTTTGATTTTAATTTGCCTCTTCGCTCTTATCTCCGCGCGCCCTCGAAAGGCTTCTCGCGCATCCCCCCGGCAAAAAGAACCAGTTTCCCAGGACCCACGCGCGCAATCTTCACCCGCGTCGCCGCCCAGGCGAATGCTCCGGTTTCGGACTCGACCATCGGGGCGAGAATCTGGAGCGGGTTCGCGCCGCGCCGGCTGGCGTAGCGGCCGAAATTCTCGTGTCCTTGGCCCACCGGCATGGCGACCACGTCGGGCGCGATTCCCGGCGAGACGAGCGCCGGCGCCTGAACCTTCCCGTGCTGCGACGCGATCTCGACCAGGTCGCCCTGGCGGATGCCCAGCCGCTCTGCGGTTTTCGGATTGATCTCGACCCACGTCGACCACATGGCGGTACTCAGCGGGTCCGGCGTCTCCTGCATCCACGGCAGGTGGGCCAGCGAGCCGTCTAGAAACATCTGGGAGGCATGGGGTAAGAAGTTAAAGGGATATTCCCGCTCGCCGCCGTCGAACACCAGATTCGCAGCCACAGGCGCTGGTGGGGGTGCTGTCTCCGCAGGCTGAGGCGGACTCTTCTTGCGCTGGTGTCTGCCGCGCTGGCGGTCCGCCGCTTCCGCCGCATGATCGGCGCTGGGAGCAGCGGGGGTGACCGTCGCGTTCCACCAGCCGCCCTGCTCCTGGACCTGTTTCCAGAAGTCTTCGGGCGTGGTCGCGGCGGCCGAGCCCGATTGCTCCCGGAGAGTGTCGAACGCCGCGCGCAGCATTTCGTCATAAGTCTTCCAGGGCAGCGCGGCAGCCATCTCGTCGCCGAGCTGATGAGCGATGTCCAGAAGCACGTCGGGCATGGCGCGCGTATCGTGCAGCGGCCGCATGACCGGCGGCGCGAGGCTGGCCACCGCCAGGGTCGTACCCGATTCCGGGACGCCGTCGAGCCACGACTCGAGTGGCGAATGGTCGGGCAGAATCAGATCAGCCATTACGCTCGTCTCATCGATGAAACTGCCGAAGCTCACGATGAACGGTATCTTCTCGATCGCCGCGCGCACCTGGCTTTCGGGCGGAAGCGCAAACACCGGATTGGCCTCATAAAGCAGCAAGACTCTCCGCGCCAGCGGCCGGTCGAGGAGAATTTCCTGGGCGAGTTGCCGGAGGGCGGTATAGCTTCCTTGAGGGCCCTCGGCCGCTGGAAACGAATTTGCCGAGGGCAGCGGAGGCCGCGGCGTAAAGAAGATTCCGCCCGCCTGGCCGACGCTCCCGAGCAGCGCATTAAGGGCGTTCACCGCCAGCGCGTTGAACAGCCCGTTGGTTTGGGCGAGCGGCGCCCCGCCGATGATGGCGGTTGCACGCTGGTTGAGGACGATCTCGCGCGCGAGGCGCGTGATTCGCGCGGCCTGCACGCCCGTGAGTCTTTCGACGGCCTCGGGCGTGTAGTCCGGCAGGCCCCCAGACCACCCTTCTACAAACGCGCCGGCTCGTCCTGCCGCCTCGGGCTTCCGCAGACCCTCGTTCAAGATCACGTGAGCCAAGCCCAGCACCAGCGCGCCTTCGGTGCCGGGCCGGGCGGCGATCCACTCGTCGGCGCTCGCTCCGGTCAGCGACATTCGCGCTTCCACCTGGACGAGCTTGCCGCGCACTCCGGGGCGTCCCTGCCGCATCTCGCCGTACCCTATGGCCTGGGATACCGGAGAATTCCAGGTACCGAGGAGATCGGCGCCGAACGAAATCACGTAGTTCGCGGCCGTGAGGTCGAGCGTGGGCAACTGTGCGTGCCCGAAGCTCAAGAAGTTTGCCCGCCGCAATACCGCTTCGTCGAAAAGCTCAAAACTGACGGGCGGCGGCGCGCCGTAGGCTTTCAAGAACCGCTCGATCAGCTCGCGGCGCTGTCCGCGCAAGGGACGAGCCAGAAAAATGAGCGGCGCCGGTTCCTCTGTGGACCGAAGCAACGAGAGTTGGATCACGAGCTCTTTCAGGGCATCGTCCCAGCTCACCTCCCGGAATTGTCCAGATCCTCGCCGGCCCGAGCGGCGCAGCGGATGGCGCACGCGGTCCGGGTTGTAGGTCACCTGCAGCCCGGCCTGGCCGCGCGGGCACAACTTGCCCTGGTTGACCGGGTGCCTGGGGTTGCCTTCAAGCTTTTTTGCCAGCCCCATTCGGATGAGCCCCAGCTTGCCGTTGCGAACCACTTCCGCGTCGCCTTCCATCACGCGGACCACCAGCCCGCAACCCGCAGGACAAAGCGTGCAGACGCTCGGCTTCCAGGCGGCGACGCCCGGCACTAGCTCTTCCTCCGGAATGAAGCGGATGAGCTGGCGCTCAGGACTCCCGCACCCGTCGAGCGCGGCCGCGGCTCCCGCTACGGCTGAGATTTTGAAGAAGTCGCGGCGTTCCATGGAAAATCAGAAAGCAGAAATAGAAATCAGAAATCAAATCCAAATTCCAAACCCAAAAATCGAAAATCTAAAATCCAAAATATCCAAAATCCAAAATCAAAAATGACACGTGGTGCAGTCTACCGACGCCTTCTTCTGTTTGTGGCAGTCGAGACAATAGCCCATATTCATGTCGACGGCGCGGACCGCGACCGTCTGCCGCGTCATGTCCCCGTGACACGTCTTGCAATCGACTCCGGCGCGGATGTGGGGCGCGTGGTTAAACTTCACGTGCGCCGATGGGCTATAG
>QHZK01000408.1 GCA_003224635.1 Acidobacteriota bacterium
ATTCGAGCGTGAATTGGTGGATAAAGCGTACGACGTTCTGGCCACTGCAGGATTGCTTCGCTAGATGTCGAGGTTCTTGACCTCAAGCGCGTTGCCCTCGATGAACTGCCTTCGCGGCTCGACGGCGTCGCCCATGAGCACGGTGAAGATCGAGTCGGCTTCCACCTGGTCTTCGACCCTCACCTGCAGCAGGGTGCGTTTCTCGGCGTCCATAGTGGTTTCCCAGAGCTGGTTGGGGTTCATTTCGCCCAAGCCCTTGAAGCGCTGGACGGTGAAGGCTTTCTTGCCGATGGTCATGACGTGCTCGAGCAGTTCTTTGCGGTTGTCGATGGTGAGTTGGCCGCCGTTCGAGGAAATGACAAAGGGAGGCTGGTCGTGGTTGCGGACGCGGCGATGGAGATCGAGCAATCGCCGGTAGTCGGCGCTCGAGACCAAATCCCAGTCGATGGTCCGCTCGGCGAGGGTCTCGCTCGAGAAGGCCAGGGTATTGAGGTTGTGCTCTTCGTCGAGCCTGAGGCTGGTCTTGAAGCCCTCGGCCTTGAGCTCTTTTGAGACGGCCTCGAGCTTCGCTTTGTCTTCGAGCTCGGCCCGCTTGCCCAGCTCGGCCTTGAGCATGGCGTTGACGGGCCGCGCGTCGCCCATCCGCTTCTCCAGCTTCTCGAAGAGGTCGATGTACTCGGCGAGCGCCATCAGGAAATTCGTCAGCTCGCCGCCTTCGAGCTTGACCTTCTTTGCGCCGTTGCCGATTTCGACCGCATGGTCCTCCGTGGCCCTGCGCATGAGTTCGCGCCGAAACTCTTTCTCGTCGCGAATGTAGCGGAGGGACTTGCCCTTCTTGATCAGGTAGAGGGGCGGCTGCGCGATATAGACGTGGCCGCGTTCGACGAGCTCGTACATCTGGCGGTAGAAGAACGTCAGCAGCAGGGTGCGGATGTGGGAGCCGTCCACGTCGGCGTCGGTCATGATGATGATCTTGTCGTAACGCAGTTTGGTGGCGTCGAAATCTTCCTTCCCAATGCCGGTGCCGAGCGCGGTGATGAGCGCGCGGATTTCTTCGTGGCCCAGCATCTTGTCAAACCGGGCCTTCTCCACGTTCAGGATCTTGCCGCGCAAGGGCAGGATGGCCTGGTAGCGGCGGTCGCGTCCCTGTTTGGCCGAGCCGCCGGCTGAATCGCCCTCGACTAGAAAGAGCTCGCAACGCGCGGGGTCTTTCTCCTGGCAATCCGCCAGCTTCCCGGGCAGGCCGCCCGAGTCGAGCGCCCCTTTGCGGCGCGTCAGCTCACGGGCCTTGCGCGCCGCCTCCCGCGCCCGAGCGGCATCGATCGACTTGGCGCAAATCTTCCGCCCGATCGTGGGGTTTTTCTCGAACTGCTCCATCAACTTCTCATAGACAAAGCTCGCTACCGTGCTTTGAATGTCGCTGTTCAGTTTTCCCTTGGTCTGACCCTCGAACTGCGGCTGCGGAAGCTTGACGCTGATCACCGCCACCAACCCCTCGCGAACGTCCTCGCCCTGGAGGTTTTCCTTGACCTCCTTGAACAGACCTTGGTTCTGCCCGAACTGGTTGATGGCGCGAGTCAAAGCCGACCGGAAGCCCGAAAGGTGATTGCCTCCATCCACCGTGTTGATGTTGTTGGCGAAAGAGAAGACCGTCTCGGCGTACCCTTCGTTGTATTGCAGGGCGAACTCCATGCGGACTTCGTCGCGCTCCGCCTCGGCGTAGATGGGAGTTGGGTGCAACACGTCTTTGTTCTTGTTCAGGTGCTTGATGAATTCGGCGATCCCGCCCGTGTAGTGGAACTCCGCGTGTTTCTCGGTCCGCTCGTCTTTAAGGACAATGGTGAGGCCCTTATTCAAGAACGACAACTCGCGCAGGCGCTGGGCCAGCGTATCGTAGTTGAACTCGATCGAGTCGAAGATCTCCCGGTCGGGCAGGAAGGTAATTTTTGTGCCCCGGCGTTCGGTCTTCCCCGTCTGCTTGAGCGGGGCCAGCGGCTTGCCGCGCTCGTAGGACTGTTCCCAGGTGTAGCGTTGCCGTTGCTGGCCCTGTTCAGCGCCCTCGCGCCAGATCTCGAGGTCGAGCCACTCCGAAAGAGCGTTGACTACGGAGACACCCACGCCGTGCAGGCCTCCTGAGACTTTATAGCTCTTGGTATCAAATTTGCCGCCGGCGTGGAGCACGGTCATGACTACTTCGGCGGCAGAGCGTCCTTCCTCCTTGTGGATGTCCACCGGGATGCCTCGGCCGTTGTCGATAACGGTAACAGAGTTGTCCGTGTGGACGGTCACATCGATGCGGTCGCACTCTTCTTCCAGGGCCTCGTCGACCGAGTTGTCTACCACTTCCCAGACCAGATGGTGCAGCCCGATCTGGCCGGTCGAGCCGATGTACATCGCTGGCCGCTTCCGCACCGCCTCGATGCCGCCTAGCACCTTGATGCTGGTTGCGTCGTACTTGTTATCCTCTGGCTCCGGCTTTGGCTTTGTCACGCGCTACTGAACCTCAAACGCTTTAGGTTGGAAGGGCCCGACCCCATGAGGGCCGTTGAAGGCGCTCCCCCTACACGACCCTTACACGAAAACGCCGGCAGGGAGCGTTTCTCCCCGTCGGCCTTGTCGTGAATCGCTTAGCCTTCCAGCCGGCGCGCCTGTCACCGCTCTTACAGACTGGCTCCCCCCACTTCAGACACGCATGGGCATGACCACGTACCGGTAGCGGTACGGGTCGTCCTCGCCCGGACGAAACTGGCCCGCGCTCTGTTCGTCCTTGAGCTCCATCCGAACTTTTCCACCGTTGCCGACGACGTTCAAAAAATCCAGGAGATACTGGTAGTTGAAGCCTATCTGTAGAGGGTCGCTCTGGTAGTGAGCGTCGAGAACTTCGTTGGCCTCGCCGTACTCCCCACTCTGAGAGAAAATCTCCATTCGGTCCTTGTCCAATTGGATGCGGATGGCGCGCGATCTCTCATCGGCGAGCAGCGCCACCCGGCGAATGGCCGCGGTGATCGGCTGTGTGTCCAATTCAACAATCCGGCTGTTCTCCTTCGGCAGCACAGCCTCATAATTAGGGAACTGGCCGGTCAGCATCCGAGAGATGAGCAGGCGCTCGCCCAATGAAAAAAAGAGGTGGCCTTCGTCCTTCGAGAATTCCACTTGGCTTCCCTCGCCACCCCCCACCAGCAACGTCTTAAGCTCCCCCATCGCCTTCTTGGGAATCAGAATCCGCAGCTCGTTCGTGACACCCTGGACACCAACCTGGCGCTCGATCAAAGCCAACCGGTGGCCGTCTGTCGCCACCATGGACACGCTCTCCGGTTTCAGCAGCAGGAGCGCGCCGTTCAACGTGTATCGGGTCTCCTCGTTCGAAATTGCGAAAATCGTCCTGTCAATCACTGTCGCCAGGATATTCGCCGGAAGGGTTGCCAGGGGCTTCGGAACCGGCGGCAAGACCGGGAAATTTTCCTTCGCCATGCCCACGAGTTTGAACGACGAACGCTCGCAGGTGACCTGCACCCACTGATTCTCAAGAACTTTCACCCTGATCTCAGCCTCAGGCAGCGATCGGACGATATCGAGAAGGCGTTTGGCGGGAACAGTTCCGGCCCCGTCCGTCTTCACCTTGGCCGGACAAGCGCAGCGAATGCCTAGTTCCATATCGGTTGCGCTGATGCGCAGGACCGAACCCGCGGCTTCTAAAAGGAGATTGGAGAGAATCGGGATCGTTGTCTTCCTTTCGACAACACCCTGCACGAGATCGAGCTCTCTGAGAAGTTCTGATTTCTGTGTGGAGAATTCCATAGTAGTTCCTAAGACACTATATTAGTAACAGAGTCTGTGAATCTGTGGAAAACGCAGGAAAGCGTTTCCTGAATAGGAGTTCGGGAGAAGACAACCTGTGGACGATGCGCATAACCCAGCGAGTAGTTGTGTATACCTTGCTCCGTCCGCGCGACTCACAAATTTCTCTAACCGGAAAAGGTCCAGAGATGACATCAAGTTCAATTGAGGCTATCAGTCAGCTTGTGGATAAGCCTGTCTAAAATCCGGTCCGATTTACGCATCTCACGGATTTTATTGATGGCGTGCAAGGCCGTAGTGTGATGTTTCCCGCCAAACTCTCTTCCAATCTGGGGAAGCGACGCGGTTGTGAGTTCCTTAG
>QHZK01000001.1 GCA_003224635.1 Acidobacteriota bacterium
ACCCCGGCAAGGACTTCCGAAACCACGCGGTCGGGCGTGATGCCTTCCAGGTCCGCCTCGGGCTTTACCAGGAGCCGATGGCGCAGCACCGGCGGGGCCGCTGCTTTTACGTCGTCGGGAATCAGGTAGTCGCGTCCTTCCATCGCGGCCAGGGTCTTTGCGGCCAGCAGCAGGTTGACGGTCGCGCGCGTGCTGCCGCCCAGGCTCAGGGCGGGCCAGTCGCGCGTTCTGCGGACGACCGTGCTGATATAGCGCAGGAGCGAGGGTTCGGCCCGCACGGACGCCACCTCGCGCCGGGCGGCGCCGAGCAACTCGGAATCGACGTGCGCAAGGCCCACTTTATCCAGGTCGCGGGGGTCGAAGCCGTTTTGATAGCGATTGAGCACCTCGACTTCGTGGTCGACCTCGGGGTAGTTAATGCGAATCTTAAACAGGAACCGGTCAAGCTCCGCTTCGGGAAGCGGATACGTGCCTTCAAACTCGATCGGGTTTTGCGTCGCAAAGACCGTAAAAAAACTCGAGAGCGGATAGCGCGCTCCGTCGAGCGTCACCTGCTGCTCTTCCATCGACTCGAGCAGGGCCGCCTGAGTGCGCGGCGGCATGCGGTTGACTTCGTCCACCAGCAGCAGATCGGTGAACACGGGGCCGCGGTGCAAAGAAAACGTGCTCGACGCCAGGTTGAAGATATTCGCGCCCAGGATGTCTGCCGGCATCAGGTCAGGGGTACACTGCACGCGCTGGAATTCCAGCCTGCAGATCCGCGCCAGGGCCTTGATGGCCAGCGTCTTGGCCGTCCCCGGGACGCCCTCGACGAGCGCATGGCCGCCACACAGCAGGACAGCCAACAACTGGTCCAGCACGTCTCTCTGGCCCACGATCACCTTAGCGAGTTCGCCCCGAGCGTGGGCCGTAAATCCTGCAGCTTCTCCAGCCATGTCTCCTCGCAGAAGTCAGTGCGTCAGTACTTCAGTGCGTCAGTACTTCAGTGCGTCAGTACTTCAGTGCGTCAGTACTCAGTGCGTCAGTACTTCAGTATGTCAGTACTTCAGTATGTCAGTACTTCAGCACGTCAGTAAGTCAGTTGAAGCTGAAGCTGAAACTGAAATACTGACTAACTGAAATACTGACTAACTTTCTGAAACTGAAATACTGACTAACTTCCAAAATACCCCGTGAGGCGAAAGCGCCGCGCGTAATCGTGCAGCTCCTGGATCAGAAGCAGAGCCAGCGCGTCGTCGAAGTGGGAAGAGTTGACGCCGAGCTCGCAGCGCTGAAGCGTTTCCCAGAAGCCGGGCACCGTCCATCCCAGCCGCTCGCGCACGCCCCGCGAGATGTCATCCGGGGAGGCGCTCGAAGGCAGACCCAAGCGGCGCAACAAGACAAATCGAAAACGATGATAGCCGGTTTTGAGCGCTTCGCGCGCCGCGCCTTTGCGCTGATAGAGGGCCCCCAGAGCGTCGATGAATTCGAGCGGCGAGAGCCGGGAAGCCGGCGCTAGCGGGCGCACCGGCCCGCTACGGCGGGCGAAGGTGAGGAGCGCGGCCACGGCCATTACCCCGAGCTGCCCGAGGGCCCAAGGCGCCGGAGTGCCCGCGGCATACGACCAGAAGCTTCTCCTGTCGCCGTGAAAGTACTCATCCCACAAGATGCGCGTATTTTCCGGCCTTTCACCGTCCGGGTCAACCGAGTTCAAGAAGAGCATTAAGTTCGAGCTCTGCTTCAATCCGTAGTTGGTCAGTGGCATCGAATCCGCCCACCAGATGACTTCGCCTTTCCCGATTCGGAACCCTACCACGGTCGGGCCCTCCCGATCGCCATAGTATCGCTGCTGGTCGGCAAGCGGCGGCTCCCACCGGACGTCGCTCTGCATCACGATTTCTGGCGCGTGTCGGGTCAGCGGCGCGGGCAGTTCGGCGTTGAATTTCTGAGGCTCGAACACAGGCTTGTGGGTTGACGCGAGGCGATGTGCGGACAGCAACGCTGCTCCGCTGCCTCCTGTGGCGAGCACGCAGCCTCCTTGTCGAACAAACTCGCGGATCAGAGACTTTTCATCGGCCGTGGGGGCAACAAGGGGTTCGGCAAGGACAAGCACGGTTCCCCGAGGATGTTTAGGCAGGTCCGACGGAGGACTGGTCCATCGCTCGGCGCGATACCCGAGCTCACCGAGCAGCACGTAAGCAACTTTGGCGCCGCCTGTCCCGGTCCCGTAGCTTGACGGGTAACCGAGAGATTGTGTCGCCGGCGAGGACGACAGCACGAACCCCAAGAGGGCAATCCCGACCAGCAGGGCGCCCGAAGCGATCAGGAGCTTCCGGTCGCCGGGGTCGATGGAAACACGCATCCCAGCATCTCCAACTGCTCGATCACAAATTGAAAGTCTTCGGCCGAAGCGGGCTCCCGGCCGTACCAAACGCGCTCGAAGCGCCAAGTCACGTTCTCGAGCGGAGCCCGCCGACTCTCAGCTCCGGGCGCCACTCCGAGCAGGCGCAGGTATTCCCGGTGCGTACGCGTGCGATCGACCTTGCACAAACCGAGTTCCTCCAGCCGGTAGACTCCCGCCCAGTAGGCCAGCCGAATCGCGTCCCGATGGTTCCCGCGCGCCGAAGCCGCCAGCGCGTCGCGGGCCCAATCTCGCCAGCCCCTTGAAACACGGATGCCGCCCTTCAGGTTCAGGGTGACTTCCTCTGGCCGGCGCCTCAGAAACGCGCGCACCAGCCAGGCGGTAACGATCAGGACCAGCGCGATGGCCAGTGTCCACGTCAGTACCCTGGACACCGCGGGACGCGCCTGCAGACGGCCGAATACTCGGGCTATAAGGTCCGCAAGCCAGGCTATCACCCGCGCGCTGAGCTGATCAAACCGGCTCGGGCCGCGAAGGCCTGCAAACTCGCGGCGCTCGAGTATCCCATCCAACCTGTTCCGCGCCGTCTCAGGGTGGAGCGCGGGCTCCCGGCCGAGAGCTTGCGCCTGGGCTCTCATGAAGTCGAGTCGCGCTCTGATCTCCTTCGAATAATCGCCGGCTAACCAGTGGTTGGCTTCGAGGGAGACCAAAGTTTGCCGCAGCCAATCCGTGGGAACAGGGAAGTGTTCGCCGTCGATGGTCACGGACCACGAATCGGGGAGGCCGTTTTCGAGTTGTGCCGCTTCTTCGGGATGCCGTTCGAGGCGCGCTGCGGCCGCCGACCAGCGGTCGAGTTCGGCCAGATATTTGGCGAGGTCGAGCGTAGCGGGGCCAGCGTGGGGAGTTGTAGCGCCGGTGTCACCACCGGCGGTTTTCTGTCCTGTAGCTGACTTACTCGTCCTTGCCGCGGGCTGCGGGCCGGCCTGCCCTGAGCGAAGGGAACGGGACGCCTGGGCTTCCGGCAGTCGCGCGAGGGCTGCGAGCGAGACGAGAACCGCCGTCGACGATGCCAGAATTCGGAACATCTTCAAGGCGTAGCCGGAGGAATTAAAGGCGCCGCCGTCGCGCCCCGGAAAGGCGGCTCGAGCGAGGCCATCATGAGCTGCAAGTCGAAGCCTTCCTTGCGCACCCGCGTGTCGTAATAGGCGAGCGTCAGGGCGATCATGAGGAGCGGTCCGCCGAGCGCTCCCCCCACGCCAGCCGCGACCGCGTAAGGGACTTCAAGCCACATGGGCATCGCGGCGAATCTGAATCCCAGCAGCAGGCCGGCCGCGAGGAAAGGCCCCTGAAAAAGCGCGCTCACGGCGAGTGCGACGAGAGACATCAGGATTCCGATCAGGAAAATCTGACCTCGATAGCCCCTGGTCAAGAAAGCGCTGCGCTTCAAGGCCTGCCAGGCGCTCAGGTTCTCAAGGACCAGGGCCGGCACCGCGACCGCATATCGCAGGAGGAAAACCATCGCCAGCACAACGCCTGCGATGGCGACTAACACCGCGAGGGCGCCAACCCCAAATGCAAGGAGATGGCTTTTGGCGACAGTGGCGCCCACCGCAGCCACCATTGCGAGTAAGAACGCAGCGGCGAACACCAGAAAATTAACCCCCAGGGTGACGAGCAGGAAGAGGAATACCGTTCCGAACAAGCGCCAGATTTTACCGCTCAGGTTTCGGTAAGCTTCCCGAATCGAAGCGCTGCGCCCGAGGTGGACTTCGGACAGCGCGTGAGTGGTGGCGCCGAGCGCGACAGCGTAGATCAAGGAGCTGATGATTATGATGGCGACCAGGTAGATGAGCGATCCGCCCAGCGCCGGCCCGAGCTGCTTGAGGGCCGCAGCCGGGTCCGGCGAGCGTGAGACCATGGCAGGCGCAGGCTTAAGTACATGCGAAAGCAAAAGCAGAGCTACCTCTAACACCTTCGGCAGCGCCATGATGCCCACGAAGAGCCAGAAGTGCTGCCGGTAGTAACCGAACGTCCGGTCCAGCAGCTCACCCAGACTCAGAGCGCGTAATTCGGTGGTCATGACGATTCCTCGACACCAGCGTTGCTTCCGTACACTCTCAGGGCCGAACGGCCGAGCCGGCCGTCGGAGACGGTGGGGCCGAGCCAGGGTCACCCAAGGCTGCCACCATGAGTTGCAAGTCAAAGCCCTCCTTGCGCACGCGCAGGTCATAGTACACCAGCGTCAAAGCGATCGTCAGCAGGGGTCCTAGAAGCACGTTGCGAAGGAAGCCAGCCAGATCACCGAGTTCGGACAACCATCCTGGCGTCGGGCCGTGCAGCAGATGGCCGGCCATTCCGAATGGAAGCGCGAATATGAACGTCGCCGCCCAGTCCAGGATGGCAAACAAGACAAAGACGAGGAAAATGTGGCCGCGGTGTCGCTCGGTGAGTAGGTCAGCACGCTTGATCGCCGCCCATCCCCTCTGGTTTTCGAGCACCGCGGCAGGAATCGCGACCGCCGTCCGGACGAGGATGATAAGGCCCGGAATGACAAATAGCAGGAATCCCAGCCTGACGATAAGGCCATTAAGGATCGCCACCCACAGCACACGCCACCACTTGTCACGAAGGAAGCAGTAGGCCAACCTCACGCCGGTCGGGCGTCCCAACTGCATTTCCGAGACCGCGGAGACCGTGGCGGCCAACGCGGTCATGTGCATTGCAAGAAACGCCGTTACGAACAGAAAGAGCAGAAATATGACGGAAGCCGCGTGAGTCGGGATCGTCGTCGTCGATATATTGGGTTGGGTCCGGCTTGCGACCCTGAGGGGAACGGCTACGACCAAGACCACCAGTTGCGGCAAGACCATGATGCCCGCAAACAGCCAAAAGTGCTCGCGGTACAAACTGAATGTCCGGTCGAGCAATTCACCCAGGCTTAGCGGACGTAATTCCGTGACCGTCATGGCATTCTCGCCAGCGCATTCTTCCCGCCGAGCATACTTATAGAGCGGCTGGGGGCACGGTTGCGGCGGACGCGGCCGGAGCGCCCTCTGGCATGACTTGCGCAGCGGCGTTCAGGCCCTTCAGGAATCGATTGATCTTGTATTGCAGGTAGTAGATTCCAAAAAAGAATGTCGCCACGCCCGAGAATGATGTGTCTCTCTCCAGGGCGACGCTCGATGAGAATAATCCCGAACTCTGCGCTCGCAGGTGATCGAGCAGAATTCGTCGCACCTTGAAGCACTCGAACAATATGAGCACCGCTCCCACCATAGCAAGCACGCGAGCCGACGCAAACAACTCGCCTACCGCTTCCCTGAGACCCATTGCGCCTGCGAAACCGGAGGCGAAGGCCGCGCAAAGGCCCAAACTGAAAGCGACGGTGGCGGCAAAAGGCGCCGCCCAGCCGATGCCTTCGGGCGACCGCAAACGATTGATCGCCTCACGCCGCCTCAGAAACCAAATCGGGAAGTAAATTCCGCCCGTGATGAAGGAGAGAAGAATTACCCCGACGACGTTCGTCTTCTTGAATTTCGCCTCCGGCTCGACTCCAGCCGGCGCGGCCGCCACGGCATCGCGCTCGCCGAGCGAAGCCATCATCAGTTGGAGGTCCAACCCCTCCTTCCGCACACGGACGTCGTAGTAAGCGAGGGCAAGCCCGATCATCAGGAGGGGGCCGCTCAAAGCTCCGCTGACGCCTGCGGCGAGGTCGGCGGTATAAGCAAGCCACGGCGTAGCCCGGTGGTTTCTGGCAGCCTCAACCACAACGGCGATTGAGAACGGAGCCCTTAGGATGAAAGCGGCCGCAGCGCTGACCAGCACCATCAAGACGCCGATCATGAAGATTCGGCTCCTGTAACCCTTGGTGAGCTGCACGCTGCGGCTCATGGCCTGGCGCGCGCCAAGGTTTTCGAGCAGCAGAGCGGGTACAGCTACCGCGTAACGCAGCATCAGCAGGACCGCCAGGCACGCAGCAACCAGCAGCCCGGATAGTACGAGGAGGCCGACAATCGTTCTGGACCCGGTCGCGACACGAAGCGCCGCGCCCAATAACCCCGCCGCAAAGGAAAGGAGAATGAAGCCGCCCAGGACGCGTATTCCGACCGAACCCATCACGTTGAACAACCGGCCGATACGGCCTCGCATTGCTCGATAAGCGGAGCGGATTCCAGCCGGGCGGCCGAGGTGAATCTCCGAGATCGCGTAAGTCGTGGCGCCCAGCGCAGCCGTGTAGGCGAAAGCATAGGCGACGGCCACGATGAGGAGCCCGGCGCCGCCCAGTACCAGCCACTGCGCCTGCGCCGATAGCCTTTCCACGTCGACCGGGCCGACGGGCTGCGCCAGCGCATCGGTCAACAAGGCCACTGCAACCAGAAGTATCTGGGGAATGGCCATGATGCCGACGAAAACCCAGAAATGGCTGCGGTAATAGCTGAAGGTGCGGTCCAGCAGTTCACCGAAGCTCAATGGGCGCAATTCCGTTGTCATCGTGGCAGTTCTCCCTGCAAGCTTAGCCGGGATGATCCTTGAGGTGATTCTACTGTAACGGGCGGGAATTGCAAAGCGGAAATCGTCGCCTTGCGTATCCGACGGAGATACTATCGAGGCTGGAAGCCAGACCCTATTGATCAACGGAAGCTTGAATGGGAAGACGTAAGGGGAGCTTCGAGCCCGCCCCTGCGAATCGGCGGAGGCCGGCCGAACTCGTCGCGCTAGTCCTTTTCGACTCGCAACCTGTTGGTCACCGAAAACACTTCGGGCACGCTGTTTGCCTGCACGTACGCAACGTTCTTGTCCATCTCGTTCGCGACCACGCCCACCAAAGTCACGTTCCCGTTGTCCACGATGATGTGGATGGGCGGCACAGACTGCAAGGCGTATCGGTTCAGCACCGGGTGGCGGTAGATGGCCCGATAAGTGGCGTGGCGGATGCGGTCGTCGTTGAACGACGCGGGCAGCACCTTGATCTTGTTGACCACGCGCTCGACGCCCTCAATTCTCTTGACCACATTCTCCGCGTCGGATTTCAGCGTGGGCCGCACGACCTCGCCCGATAACGTCACCCGGTATCCGTCTACGCTGAACTCGATGTTGTCAAAGACGGAGTAGTAAGGGAGCATCAGCAGTTGGTGGCGCACGGCGCGCACCAGATACCCGCCCGGCCGCCCGGAGGTCTGGTCGTCGCGGCTCTTGCGCTTGCTCGCAGGACCCGAGGCGCGAGCCGAAGGCGCCGAGGCTGCGAGCGCGAGGCTGCAGAGCATTACCGCTATCACCAGCTTGGCACTCTTCCTCATCGCTCCTCCCCTACGTTGCGGTGCGTGAACCCTGGTATCCTCGTCGCCGCAGCTTCCACACCACCAAGCTGCGTCCGACCGTTTGATTAGATGCGAGACATGAGCCTTGCGCGCTAGCTGTTAGGGGCGGGTTGCGGCCAAATCAGGAGTCGGGAGTAGGGTGTCGCGAGTCCCGGTTACGGCGCTGGCCGCCACCGCGCCGACAATCAGGAGTTTGGGGGAGGGAAGCCGGGGGGCCGAAGGCAGCTCCCTCACGGTAGTCACGTGGGTTTGCTGCTGAGCGGTCGACGCTCCCGAGACGATCACGCAAGCGGTCTCGAAGTCGCAGCCTCGGGCGCACAACTCGGCCGCGAGCCCGGCGTAATCGTCGCCCGGCATGTACACGACCACCGTCGTGTCGGGCCGGATCGAGCCGGGCCAGCCCAGCTCGGAGCGCGCGCGGCTCGCCGAGTGGTGACCGGTGAGGAAGACCACCGACGAGGCCACCCCGCGTTCGGTGAGTGGAATGCCGGCCGCCGCCGCCGCGCCGAGCGGAGCGGTGACGCCGGGAACAATCTCGAAGTCGACCCCGGCCTCGCGCAGGGCGCGAATCTCTTCGCCCGCACGCCCGAAAATCAAGGGATCGCCGCCTTTCAGCCTCGCCACCCGAAGGCCGCTGCGGGCGTAGGCTACCACAGTCGAATTGATTTCCTCCTGGCTGATGTTCTTTGGCCCGCAACGCTTGCCGACATTGAAAACCGACGCGTGCGGCGAGACCTTGGCGAGAACCTCAGGAGTCACGAGGTCGTCGTGGAGCACCACGTCCGCCTCGCCGAGAATGCGCTGCGCCTTCATGGTCAGCAGGTCGGGATCGCCCGGCCCGGCCGCTACGAGATGGACCTTAGTGGGATTCGCGGCGGGCGGTTCGGGATTCGGGGCTCGGGACTCGGGGCTCGGGATTCGGCGGAGAGCCTGGTGGGATGGCCCTGGTTGGTCTTTCCCGACTCCCGACTCCCGATTCCCGACTCCCGATTTTAGAAATCTCTCAAACCTCTCGCGCGCCGCCAAGCGGTGCAGCAAGCGGCGTCGCCGCTCCGGGTCCATCGTGCGACGGAACAGTCGTTGCCGCTTCCGGCCAAGCTCTTCGACCCAGTGTTCGTACTCCGGGGGGAGATGCTCTTCGATCTCGCGCTTCAAGCGCTGAGCCAGGGCGGGACTGTGGCCTGCGGTGGAGATGGCGATCTGAAGGGCGCCGCGCCGCACGACGGCGGGATAGTAGAAGTCGCAGCGTCGCGGGTCATCGACGACGTTGCACAGAACGCCGCGGCGCTCGGCCTCCTGGAACACCCACTCATTGAGCTCTCGCGAGGCGGTCGCAACGATCACCAGAAAGGCGCCGTCGAGGTCTGCGGGCTCGACGCGCCGCGCCTCCCATACGATCCTGCCGGTGCGGGCCAGTTCGACGACGGCTTCAGTCGCGCGCGGCGCTGCAACTCGCACGCGAGCGCCGGCCGCCAGCAGCCCCTCAATCTTAGATTCGCCCACCGTCCCTGCGCCGACCACAAGGCACAGTCGGCCCTCGAGCTTCAGGAAGATGGGAAACAAGCTCGGGGCGGGCCACTCGGGACTCCGGATTACGGGCTCCTCACTCGTCACTTGTCACTCGTCACTTGTCACTGCCTTATTTGGCGTGCAGGCCGCACTCGGTCTTCTGGAACCCGGACCAGCGCCCCGCCCGCGGGTCCTCGCCGGGCAGGACGGGCCGCGTGCAGTGCGTGCAGCCGATGCTGGGATAGTTGCGGTCGTGCAGCGGGTTGTAGGACACGCCGTGAGCGCGGATGTAGTCCCACACCTGATCGGAGGTCCAATCGGCGAGCGGGTTGAGCTTGACCAGCCCGAATTTGGCGTCCCACTCGAGCTTGCGCGCGTTTGCGCGCGCGGGCGCCTGGTCGCGGCGGATGCCAGTGATCCAGGCGTCGAGTCCGGCAAGCTTCTTCGTAAGCGGCTCGACTTTGCGCAAGCTGCAGCAACGGTCGGGCTCGCGGCCCCACAGCGCCTCGCCGTGCTGTCGGGCCTGCTCCTCCGGCGTCAGGGCGGAGCGGCAGCGCTCGATCTCGATGCCGTAACGCTGTTCGATCTGGCCCATGAGCGCGTAGGTTTCGTCAAACAAGAAGTCGGTATCGAGCGTAAACACCCGGAAGTGTTTTTGCGCGCGCGCGGCGACGTCGATCAGGACTACGTCCTCGGCGCCGAAGCTCGAGGCTATGGCGACTTCGGGGTGAAACTCATCCAGTCCCCAGCGCACCAGCTCTTCCGCGCTCCAGCGCTCGGCCTCGGCTTGCCGCTGCGCGATCCCGTCCACAGTGTAACTTTCGGCCGCCCGCGGCCTCGCCGCGACGCCATCAGAAATTGAACCCATTAGAACCTCCGGGAAGAAGCGTGAGATTGGGAATCTGAAATTTGAAATTTCAAATTCCAGATTGAAAATTCAATCACTGTCGCTTGTCACTGCTCTCATCACGTATCACTTGCCGTCTTTGCCACTCGTCCCTTGTCACTTGCCACTATTCCTCACCCCAGCAGCAGCCGAACTCCGACGCAGGTCGTGAGGGCGGCGATGCCGCGCACAAACCAGCCGCGCGAGATCCAGCGCGAAGCCAGGCTTCCCGCGATGACGCCGGGCAGCAGGCCCGTCAGGACTATCACAAACAGACGCGGGTCGAAGTCACCGAGCCTGAAATACATCCCCACGCTCAGCGCTCCCACCACGCAGCCGAACAGGTTGCTGACCGCGGCCATTTGCGGCACCTCCCACTCCGTCGTGGAGGCGAGGACAGGGACCAGAAGGCTGCCGGAACCCGCCGACGTGAGCGCCTGGAGGGTACCGACGCCGAGGCCGATCGGAAACAGCAAGGCGCGACTCAGTCCTCGCTCGACCAGGCGCCGGCCGCGACTTCGGTCAATCCTGAGCAGGGCGATGGCAGCGAGAATCAGCATCACCGCCAGAGCCCGCTTCAACCACAGATCGAAGTCGAGGTGCCGCGGGATCAGCCACGTCCCCGCGATCCACCACACCACGGCCACTCCGCCCACGCCGCCCGCCATCACAACCCAAAGCTCTCGACCGGGCCAGTGACCCAGCCGGTCGTGCATGAGCGTACCGGCCAACTTCGAGACCACGGAAACCGCCAGTCCGGTCCCGACCGCGACCGACGGGCTGTAACCGATGAGAATTAACAGCGGAGTCACCAGCAGGCCGAGGCCAGCGCCCGTTGATCCGATCAGAAGTCCACCCGTTACGCCGATCAAGAACTCAAACATGTGCAACCCCACCTTTCGCGCCGAAAGCCTCGGCGAGCACCGCCGCGACTTCCGGTCTGGTAAATTCGACGGGGAGCGGCAGGCCCTCGCGCAGCCGGCGCCGCACTTCGGTGCCGCTCAAGGTCAGGCGATCTTCCGGCCCGTGACCGCAGCTTCGCTGACTCGCCAGCGACCCGCAGCGCCGGCAGTAGTAGACCTCATCAAAAAACAGCGGCTGAACGCCGAGTCCGTCGCTCGCCAGCGTCTTCAGAAGCCGGTGAGCATCGTAGGGTCCGTAGTATTTGCCCACGCCGGCGTGGTCTCGGCCCACGATGAAGTGCGTGCAGCCAAAGTTTTTTCGCACCAGCGCATGAAAGACAGCCTCGCGCGGGCCGCCGTACCTCATCCAGGCGGGCAGCACGGAGAAGAGAACGCGGTCCTGCGGGAGATAGTGGTCGAGCAGCGCCTGATAGCAGCGCAGGCGGAGGTCGGCGGACAGGTCTTCGGGACGCGTCTCGCCGACCAGCGGATGCAGCAGGAGGCCGTCCATCACTTCGAGCACCGTGCGCAGCACGTACTCGTGCGCGCGGTGAATGGGATTGCGGGTCTGAAAACCCGCCACAGTCTGCCAGCCCCGACGCGCCATCTCGGCTCGGGTCTCCGCCGGCGTCCGCCAGTGCTCGCCCACGCCGAGGACGCTCGCGTCGCCAAACCACCGGATCGGGCCGGCGAGCGCCACGTCACCCCCGGTCAAGAACGCCGCCACGCCGGGATGAGCCTCGTCGGCCGTTTGAAACACCTCGCGCGCCCATTTCTTTCCCGGCACCGTGAAGCGTTCCTGGACTTCGAGCGCCCCGAGGAGCGTCCCGCGGTACGCGAGCGCCACCACGCTCCCCGGCGAGAACGCCGCCTGGGAGGCTTCGAGCTGAAGCAGCACCGGCAGCGGCCACAGAAGGCCGTCCGGCAACGTGAGGTTCTCCGCCGCCGAGCGCGCGGCGTCGTGGCCCATGAAGCCTTCGAGGGGACTGAAAGCGCCCGTGGCCAGCAGGAGCAAGTCGCTCGCGGCGCGCGCGTTCACGTTGAGCACCGGCAAGCGAGCCGCTCGCGCCTGTGCTTCGCCTCGCGCCTCTGATGGCAGTACACGGTTAATGAGAACTCCGCCGTGCGGTGCGCTTCCAAGCTTTTCGGTCATTCAACCTCCGTCAGTTCTGTAGCGGCGCTCTGTGAGCGCCGACCGATCATCCCACGAATCCAGAGGCGGCGGTCATAGACCGCCGCTACAGCTTACGCTTCGAGCCCGCGAGGTGGCGGGCCTGGGGATACATCTCGAGCCGCGACTGCCAGGACTTCCTCTCCGGCGAGGAAGTTGCGCAGCCGAGCGTCGTCGTGCCGCGCGAAGAATTGCCGCAGGTTCTCACCCGGAAGCCGTTCCGCCTGATAGGCGCCGAGCAGCCGTTCAATCGCTTCGGGCACTTCGTCGGCCGCGCAGCGATAGCCGATGGGGCGCGCGAAAGCCTGGTGCTGGCCGACCGCGCCTCCCACGCAGAAGTAGTAGGCGTCCACCATGTGGCCGTCCACTTTGATCTTTTTGCCTTCCAGGCCCAGGTCGGCGATCCAGTGCTGGCCGCAGCTATTGGGGCAGCCGGCGATGTTCAATTTCAGGCTCTGGTCAAACCCCGGCATCCTCTCTTCCAATTCCTCCACCAGCCAGCGGGTGAAACTCTTGGTCTCCGTGATTGCCAGCTTGCAGAACTCAGTGCCTGTGCAGGCGACGGCGCCCCGCCAGAAGGGAGAGCCGCCCGGACGTAGGCCGATCTCGCCGAGCTCTCTCGCCAGAACGTCAGCGTTCGCTCTCGGCACGTTCACAATCACGAGGTTCTGCATGCTCGTGGTCCGCAGTTCGCCCGAAGCGAAGCGGCCCGCCAAGTCCGCCGCCGCGCGCATCTGCTCGGCGCTGATGCGGCCGCGCAACACCGCCGCGCCGACGTAGCAGTAGCCTTCCTGTTTCTGCCCGTGTACGCCCACGTGGTCGCGGTAAACGTCCGAGGGCGGCGCTTCGCGCACGGCGGGGTCGAGCCGGAAGCCGATGCGCCGCTCCAGCTCCGCCTGGAAGCTTTCCGCCGTCCAGCCGTGGCGCATAAAGAGGTATTTGAGGCGGGCGCGCTCGCGGTTCTCGCGCAGGCCGTCCGCGTCGCGGAAGATTTCGGCGACGCCCTGGACGACGGGGATCACCTGGTCCCAGCGCACGAAGGCGTTGAGTCGCAGAGCAAAGTACGGTTCGGACGAGAGCCCGCCGCCCACGCGCAGCGAGAATCCGACCTCGGGGTGGCCGTTCAAGGTCCGCGTCAGGGCTGTCAGTCCCACGTCGTTGATCTCCGGGAACGAGCACCAGACGCGGCACCCGGTGATCGAGATTTTGAACTTGCGCGGCAGGTTGTAAAAATCGCCGTTGCCGACCAGAAGCCTGGTCGCTTCCTGGACCAGCGATGAGGCGTCGCAAACCTCCTCGGCGTCGACTCCGGCGAGCGGGCAGCCGGTGATGTTGCGCGTGTCGTCGCCGCAGGCGCCCATAGTGGTCAGCCCGACGCGCCACAAGGCCTCGAAAACGTCGGGTAGCGATTCGATGGTCACCCAGTGGAGCTGCACGTTCTGCCGCACCGTCAGGTCAGCGACGCCGCGCGCGTGCTGCTCCGTGATGTCCGCCAGGGCGCGAAGCTGATGCGAGAGGAGCAAGCCGTTGGGGACCCTGATGCGCACCATGAAATACGGCGTCGCTTTGCCCTCGCCGCCTTTGCCCCCAATGGCGCCGGCTCCGTCGCCCTGGGTGTACACACCCCAGGGACGGAAATACGTCCCCAGCCATTCGGCCGGAATCGAGGCGTGTCCTTCGCGGGCAAACTGCCGAATCTCGTCGAAGCACTCCCAGGCGTTTTTC
>QHZK01000409.1 GCA_003224635.1 Acidobacteriota bacterium
TCGGGACCCTCAATGGCACTTTCGAGCCATTGCGCAAATGCCAGCATAGGTATTAACTGGTATCCGGTTGCGCGGGCTCGCGTACCTGAGGCTCCGCGTGGACGGGCGCCACTCATCCTGGCTTGCGGGCCACCCTCCCCCAACGGTGGTGAGGAGTCTGCGGTGAAGGGCATTGCGGGAGGTAAGTCCCCGACCGTCCAGCGGCCCCGAGTACGCCAGCTTGCGCGACCGCCAAAGCATCCGCTATTGTTGCGGCTTGCTGCGCCAAGCGCTTGATAAGGTCGCAGCGGCCAGGTAACTACGGGAGCAAAACTGGTGTTCTTATTGGCTAAGCTGATCGCGGGATCCTTCTATTTGCTTCAAGATCTGGCGAAGAGTACATTCGGTCAGGGATCCAAGTCAGCGAGCGGGACTCGCAACGCGCCCGTGCCGGAGGCAAAAAAACTGCTCGATGAAGCCTATGCGTACGCTCTGTCGGAATACGGCGGCAAAGGCTTTGAATTCTGGAAAGAATTGATCGCCCAGAAGCCTATGATCATCCGGCATCCGAATGACCCCCGAAAGGGAGTCGGCCTAAGCCCGATTTGGGAGCCCGATTCGGAAGCGGGAATTAGCGGTCCCATCATGGTTCGAGTATTTCTCTTGCACCTTACCGGGTTCGGCAGCAGCCTTCCGATCAGAAGCTTCCTGGTTTATCCGGATGGCACGATAGTGCGCTCAGGGCGCGACAGATGAGGTCACGAAATTGTAGCGCAGCGTTCGCATTATACCGCTGACGTGCAGAGCTGTGCTTTGCCCCAAGCCCTGGATGAGCCAGCCCGCGGCCAAACGAACCTCTCATGTTGAATTGAACGGTTCTTTAACCAACGAACCGCAGAGTTTGAAGCGCACAAACTCTGCACTACCTATTGCCTTCGCCGAACATGCCTTTGCCGAGCCACTGCCCGCCGTCCATCACCAGCACCTCCCCGGTAATGAAGTCAGCAAAGTCTGAGACCAGGTAGGCGCTCGCCTGCGCGATTTCCTCGGGTATCCCGATGCGGCCGCGCGGGACTGTCTTGAGCATGGCGCTTCGCACCTCCGGAGTGGCCCACAGCTTCGACCCGGCGCCTTCGGTCTCGACCGGGCCGGGCGCGATGGCGTTGACGCGGATTTTGTGGTGCGCCCACTCGACCGCGAGCGTCCTCGTCATGCAGACGACTCCGGCCTTGGCGCACGCGGAGTGGATCGTCCCTGGGCCGCCCGTCCAGGCGTAAGTGGCGACGAGGTTCAGAATGTTGCCGCCGCGCCCGCCCGCGATCATGCGCAGGCCCGCCGCCCGCGAGCAGTAGAACGTCCCGTTGAGCACGATGTTCACGACAGCCTGCCAGCCGTTGGGCGACAGCTTCTCGGCAGGACAGAAAAAGTTGCCAGCGGCGTTGTTCACCAGAATGTCGATCGAGCCAAACCGGCGCACGGTCTCTTCGCACAGGCGCTCCACCTGCTCGGGAACGCGCACGTCCGTCGGCGCAGTCAGGACCTCGGCGCCGAAAGTGGCGCGCAACTCCTCGGCCGCCGGCTCGAGATGCTCGGGACTGCGGCTCGCGAGCACAAGTCTCGCGCCCAGCCGCGCGTATTCGAGCGCGATCGCCCGGCCGATGCCAGTCCCGCCTCCGGTGATGATGGCCACGCGACCGTCAAGCGTGCGATCCGGAAGCATCTCTCCCCTCTAACCTGTCACCTGTTCTGGTAACTAACGCGCCAGATTCTCCGGCCCCCGTCGTCAGCGATCAGCATTGAGCCGTCCTTCAAAACCAGCAAGCCCGCGGGACGGCCCCACACGTCGAGGCTGTCGTCGTTGAGCATCCAGCCGGTGACGAAACCGTCGTAACCGCCCACCGGTCTGCCGTCCTTGAAGCGGACGCGCGCGATCTTGTAGCCGGTCAGCTTCGACCGGTTCCAGGAGCCGTGCATGGCGACGAAGGCGTCGCCGCGATATTCCTCTGGAAACATGGTCCCGTCGTAGAAGACCAACCCGAGGATGGCCGAGTGCGCCTGGAACATCACGTCGGGGACAATCGAGCGAGCTACAAGGTCGGGACGCTGGCCCTTGTGCCGGGGATCCTCGTGCGGACCCATATACGCGAACGGCCAGCCATAGAAGCCGCCGTCTTCGACCTCCACCAGGTAGTCCGGGGGCAGGTCATCGCGGAGCCCATCGCGCTCTTCGACTGCGGCCCATAGCTTGCCTGTCGTCGGATTGAACGCGAGGCCGACGGGATTTCGCGTGCCCTGCGCCACGAATTGATGTCCGGTACCGTCGGGATTGTATTCGGATATCGTGCCGCGCAGCGGGTCGCTTTCCACATCGACGTTGGTCCCGGACCCCACGGTCACGACCATCTTCGAGCCGTCGGGGTTGAAAATGATGTTGCGCGTCCAGTGCGCGTTGTAGCCTCGGGCGGGCAGGTCGAGGATTTTCTGGGGAAAGTCTTCGGACTCTGTCTGACCGGGCCGGTACCTGAAACGGACCACGGAATCGGTATTGGCCACATAGAAGTAATCGCGCCAGAAAACCATGCCGAAGGGCCGGTTGAGTCCGGTCTCGAAGGTAAACCTTGTGTCCGCGACGCCTTTGCCCAAGGTGTCACGCAGGATGAAGACGGCCCCCGCCCCAGAGTCGGCGAGAAAGACGTCGCCATTAGGCGCCAGGGCCATCCAGCGCGGCTCTTCGAATCCGCCCTCGGCGTAAACGCTGATCTCGAAGCCCGGAGGCAAGTTGAGCTGAGCGCCGGACGGACGCGGAATCACCCGCGGCGGATTCGACACGCTCTTGGTGGCGAAGGGAGCTGGCAGAGTGGCCAGCGTGATCTCGTGGTGAGCGAGAGGTTCAGGGTTGATCTTTACCGGTGAATCGGGGGACTCGCTGGGCGTGCAGGCAGGTGAAACAGCGAGTGCGAGCGCCAAGACCACGACCGCACGCGGATGTGTTGAGGGCACGGCTGTGTCAGTTTTCAATGTCGCGTTCAACCCCGTTTTCGAAGCGCAGCAGGCACCAAGCCAATCATACAATAACACGGTCAACTGAGCCTCTGTCTTGATACCGAAAGACGTCTGACATAGGATGTTGGGTCTTTAAGAGACTCCCCACCAGCTTCTTGTGGGAGCTGGCCATCGACGGAGGGTTGAAGTGTCAACGTGCAGGTGGAATTGCGCCCGTCTGCTCATCGCAGCTACGCTCGCGGGTACGGCTGGCGCAGGCGCCCAGCAGAAACCATTCACGCTCGAGCAGGTGACGAGCGCGCCGTTTCCTACGGAGCTGATCGCTGCGCCCGCCGGCGGCAAAATTGCGTGGGTCTTCGACGCTCGCGGCGCGCGCAATGTCTGGGTGGCGGAGCCGCCGGACTACAAGGCCCGCGCCGTCACAGCCTACTCTGACGACGACGGCCAGGACCTGGGCGAGCTACAGTGGACGCCCGACGCCAAAGCGATCGTCTACACGCGCGGTGGCGACCTCGAGAATGATAAGGAGTATCCCAATCCACGGAGCTTCCCTGAAGGCGTCGAGCAGGGCGTGTGGTTAGTCCCGGTCAGCGGAGGGCAGCCCCGGCGATTGGGTGAAGGGCATTCTCCGGCGGTCTCGCCCAAAGGGAGCGCCGTCGCCTTTATTTACAAGGGGCAAGTCTGGCTGGCGCAGCTCGCTCCAGCGCCAAAGAACGCCCCAAGTGAGAAGGCAACGCAGCTCATTCACGCCCGAGGAGACGCCTCGTCATTGCGCTGGTCGTCCGACGGTTCCAGGCTGGCCTTTGTCAGCCAGCGGGGCGACCACAGCCTGATCGGTGTTTACGACTTCGCCGCCAAAACGCTAGCCTACCTCGACGCGAGCGTCGACCGCGACCTCGAGCCCGTGTGGTCGCCGGACGGCAACGAGATCGCGTTCATTCGCATTCCCGCTTCACAGGAAGCGGCCGTCTTCGGGCCGAAGCGGACTGCGCAACCCTGGTCGATCCGCATCGCGGACCGGGCGACTGGCGCCGGGCGCGAGGTCTGGCGAGCTGAAGAAGGACGGGGAAGCGCCTTCCGCGAAGTCCCGGCCCAGAACCAACTGCTCTGGGGCGCGGGCGATCGCTTGGTCTTCCCCTGGGAGCGCGACGGCTGGACCCACCT
>QHZK01000414.1 GCA_003224635.1 Acidobacteriota bacterium
CGTCGCTGCGCAGCACGTCCCAGTGCTTCTGCATGAACAGCACCTTCGGGCGCGACCGGTGCATGGCGATGCGGTGAACGCAGTGGCCAACCTCGGCATTCGGGTCGGGGATGTATTGGGAGTGCAATCCACGGTTGATCGGCCGCCAGTTCTTGCCGCCGTCGTCCGTCCGGAAGGCGCCTGCGGCAGAAATGGCGATGTACATTCGCTGAGGATTGCTGGGATCCAGCATGATCGTATGCAGGCACATCCCGCCGGCGCCTGGCTGCCAGCGGGGCCCGGTGCCGTGGCCGCGTAGCCCGGCGAGTTCCTGCCACGTCTTGCCGCCGTCGGTCGAGCGGAACAAAGCGGCGTCCTCCACGCCGGCGTAGACCGTATCCGGATCGGTCAGCGATGGTTCAAGATGCCAGACTCGCTTGAACTCCCAGGGGTGTTGCGTGCCGTCGTAAAATTGGTGCGTCGTGAGCGGCTTACCGGTTTCTGGGGAGCTGTCGTAGACGAACTTGTTGCTCTCGGCCTTGGGCATGCCGTCCGGAGTCGTGGTCGGCTCGCCGGGCGGCGTCCCCGGTTGGTGCCATGTCTTGCCGCCGTCGTCTGAGCGTTGGATGATCTGCCCGAACCACCCGCTGGTCTGCGACACGTACAGCCGGTTCGGGTCGGCGGGCGATCCCTTCGCATGGTAGATCTCCCAGCCCGCAAAGTGGGGGGCGCTGATATCCCACTTTCCCCGCTTGCCGTCTGACGCCAGGATGAACGCGCCCTTGCGTGTGCCAACCAGTACCCGTACTCCGCTCATTTTTTTTCTCCCTTCTTGAGTTTTCGCCCGGTGCTCGCAGGCGAGTATCTCGCCCGCTTGATAACCTGAGCTCTGCAGCGCCTTACCCTTCGCGCCATGGCGCCGAAGCACATTCGAGACGATACTACGATCCCTTGCCTACCGAAACTTGCTCATCCGCCGAGGGCCCGTACAGCGCAGGCACCGGCACCTCATTCAGCCGCAAGTAAACACCAAGCTGGGCACGATGGTGAATCATGTGGTTCATGAGAGCGCGGCGGAGCACGTCGGCACGCGGCATAGAGAAGACGGTCTTGCCGTGGAAGAGCAGGGTCCATGTCTTCATCAGGTGCTCATCCGAAGCGCCCACAATGGCCGCCCGCGCCGCGTCCCGGTTCTTGTCGAACGCGTCAAGCACCTCCTGCCGCGTCTTTAGCTTTGGCGGCCCGGAGGGCGGCTGGCCTCCGGGGGCGACCTCTTCCAAGTCCGTTCCGACTATCCGCACCGCGAAACCCGGCAGCGTCGCCAGGTGCGACGCCAGCCAACCCATCGTCCCCGACTTCGGATGCGGCCGCCACTCGAATTTCTCCTCCGGCACCCGCTCGAGCGTTTTCCTGACCCCCGCCATCTCGAGATCAAACTCCGGCAACAACGCCTGCGCTATCGCCATAGCACCCTCCTCTGGATCTTTCGCGATAAGTCTCTCCTCCTCGTCCGGCACTGAGAAAAGTGCCGTGGCTCTGCGCGCCGTGAGACGCCTCAGTCGTCGATTGCCTGGTAGGCCGAGGTCCAGAAATCCGCGCTGATATTGAGCGCGATCGGATCGAGCGCGCGCTGTGTCATCAGGATCGCGACCAAGTCCTCCTTGGGGTCCGAATACCCTGAAGTGCCATAGCCGCCGTCCCAGCCGAACCGTCCGGGATCCGCCGCTATGTTGTCACGCCGAGTGACAATGGAGATGCCGAAACCCCAGCCGCGGCTGTCCCAGAAGCCAGGGAAAAAGACCGACACGGCCTTCTGCTCGGGCGTTATGTGGTCGGTCGTCATGAGCTCGACCGAGGGCCTCGATAGGATGCGCGCGCGGCCGTACTTCCCCTTGTTCAACATCATCTGTCCGAAGGCAAGATAATCGTCGACGGTCGAGACCAATCCTCCGCCTCCGGACTGGAATACCGGGGGGCGGCTCCATTGACCGTCGCGGGCAGCGTCCAGGACTTCGAGCGCTCCGGTTTGGGGATTGGCGTTGTAGCTCGCCGCCAGCCGGTCGAGCTTCGCAGCGGGCACGCTGAAAGCGGTGTCCTTCATGTCAAGCGGTTCGAAGATGCGCTCGCGGAAAAACGTCTCCAGCGGCTGGCCCGAGGCGCGCGCGATCAAGACGCCCAGAACATCCAAGCCCGTGTGGTACATCCACTTCTCGCCCGGCTGATGGACCAACGGTAGACGGCCGAGGCGCTTCATGTACTCGTCCGGGCCAAACTGAGGCAGGTAAGGACCGGGGGCAAGCCCTGCCTCCGCAATCGCCTTCTGAATCGGGTACGTGGCCGGCGGAGCCAGAATCATGCCGAGGCCCATGCGGAGCGTCAGCAGGTCGCGCACCGAGATCGGGCGCTTCGCGGGCTCGGTGTTATCGAGCGGCCCGTCGAGCCGCTTCAGCACCTTGCGGTTGGCCAGCTCGGGCAGCCACCGGTCAACCGGCTCGTCGAGGCGCAGCTTGCATTCCTCGACCATGATCATCGCGGCCACGGCCGTGATCGGCTTGGTCATCGAGGCAATGCGAAAGATCGTGTCGCGCCTCATCGGGTCGCCGCCGCCGACCGTCTTCATGCCGATCGCATCGACGTGTACTTCGCCCCGCCGGCTGACGAGCGCGACAACGCCGGGCAGCTCGCCACGCTCGACATGGCTGGCCATGACGTCGTGCATACGGCCCAGCCGCGATTTCGACAATCCCCCGGCGCTCATCCCTTGCTCCCCCCGTCCTGCCGCATCTGATCTCGATGGCCTCGTTGGCACCGCCTTCGGAGGCCGAGCGACTACGGTAGCGGGCGCGAACAGGGCCGCGGAAGATGCAGCGCTTTTCAGGAACCTGCGACGGCCGAGTCCCGACTTTTTCTCGTCCGGTACGCAGTGCGAAATCGGCATTTTGAACAACTCCATCGGCAAGCTTTTCCTCCCATTTCAAGCTACGAGCTACGGAAACCGAAAAACTGCTGCCAAGCTCTTCGGCGTTTTTTTCACCTTTGAGCGCGAAGGTATTCCGCGATCTCCGTGCGTCCGCCGTATTCGGCCCAGCCGAGCGGCGTGCCCGCGTAGATTCTGTCCTTCATATCCAGCCTCGCTCCTCGTTCGACCAACAGCCGCACCACCGCGTCATGGCCCGACCAAACGGCCTGGTGCAAGGGCGTTGAGTGGTCGTGGTTCCCCTTCGGGTTATACCGGTTGGGGTCTTCCCCCGCATCGAGCAGGAACCGGACAATCTCAACGTGGCCGTGTTGGGCGGCTAACGCGAGGGCGCGATGCCGATCCTCACTGCGGGCGGTCACAAGCAATTGACGCGCATCGGCGAGCCGTCCCAGGCCGGCGGCCACGGCGATGTTATCCACTCGCGCGCCGCGTCTGGCGAGCGCCTGGGCAGGGCCTTGGTACCCGAAGACCAGAGCGGTCGTCAGCGGCGATCCCCACTGACCGGAGCCGCGCCCCTCGATCGCCGCGCCGAAATCCAGCAGGGTGTCGACCAGCGCGACCTGTACGCCGGCTTCCGCCGGGTGGCAGCTCGATACCAATAGCGCCATTGTGGTGCACTGTCCGCCGTAGAGGTCGGCCAACGCGTCGACTTCGGCGCCCGTTTCGAGCAAGGTCCGCGCAACTTCAACGGCGTTCTTCGGAGTTTTTTGCCGACAGCCCTCGACGCCATTGGCAGCCACGTAATGAAGGAGCGTCGCCCGATGCACAGGCGG
>QHZK01000002.1 GCA_003224635.1 Acidobacteriota bacterium
GACTTCTGCAAATAGGCGCAGACCATGTCCTGCCGGGCCCCGGCATCGCTCTGCGCAAGCGCGGACCCCATAACGGTCAAGGTCACGACTGCCATGTACGCGGGGAAAATTATTGGCCGGACCCTGGTGGAAACCTTCATGGCGGGAACCTCACTCGTTCTCAAAGTAACGATAGCCACGTGTTCGGGCGAGGCCTCCGTAGCCGGTCGCGCAGGGCGGTGGTCCGCGGATACCGAGCGGCTCAGTGCCGGACGCCGTGCTCGTGCAGCCTGCGTTTCATTTTCATCCCAGTCGCAGAACCCCGCGAGGCAGACAAAATCGGCCTTCTGTTCTAGTGGGATCTCGATGCTCGACTTTGCCCATGAAGTCGGTCGGGTCGTTAGGACAATCCAGGATTTCGCCTCCGCATCCTCTGACCCCAGCAGAAACGGTATTCCACGGAAGACCTGCGCACCGCCGGGCGTACGGATGTATCCATCGTGCTCAGAACCGCGCCCCAACTCCCGGGCACGCGCTCGCGGGCCGAAGTCTTCAGACGATGCCGTGAAGTATCGCTTCAGATCGAGCGGCGTGCACTTCGTTGAGGAAGTGTCGGCGCTCGCGTCTCCTACGGCGTTCAGCCGGGCGATTGGGTCGTTGACTGCCACCGTCACCGTGGGAACGGCCGCGCCGATCATTTGCAAGAAAGCCCTTCGAGACCAGTCCGTCTTGGAATTCATCGAGTCGTATTCTTTTCGGTTTCTTCGCCAAAGTCAAAGGGGGCTAAGATTCCATCTTCTTGGAGCTGTTTCGATGAATCACTTCCAGCGGACCTCGCCTCTTCCTATCCACGCTCGCCGGATCGACACCGTCGGGACGTTCCCTATAATAGAAGTGAGAGACAGAGTGTCATTTGGCATAGTCTCCACAGGCGCGGCTCGATTCCTGAGGTCAAACCTCCACAAGCTTCAAGCCATTCGCGAATCAACCTGAGCCGGTCAATAACCGCGCCTATCGATCAATTTGAACCTTGCGAAGCAAGGCCAGCAAATTCTCCCCAAGGATTTTCCTTCTCTGCTCCTCGGTGAGGAAAGCATTGTGGACGCGGGCAATCACTGTGCTCGGATCGTTGATTGAGAAGTCCGAGCCGAACAGGATTCGGTCCGGCCCGATGGTCTTCACAGCGTATTCGAGCATGCCGACACGGTCGTGGCCGTATCCGGAAGTGTCGATACAACAGTTCGGGTGTTGTGCAACCAAGTCGATCCGCTTAAAGATGTGTTCGTATTCGTGGCCGTCGCCAAAATGCGGGAAGACAATCGTAGCGTTCGGATATTTTTGAATGATGTATTCCATCTCCTCGAGTTCGGTATGGACATCGAGCACTATGTTGAGCTTCTCAACCTGTCGGACAATAGCTCGAACTCCTTGATCGTGTAGCGATAGGGCACTGTATAATTACAGAGTTCCCCGACCCAAACGAAGCCAAGCTGCTTACGACACTCCTCGATTTCGCGCAGCGCCTCGTCAATGAAAAGTGGATTGACCACGCAGGCCCCGAGGAAACGACCTTTGTACTTGGCGACGTAGCGCGCAACTTCCCGGTTGCCGGCTATGAAGTCGGCCGGGCTCTTGGCGAGCTGGCAGCGTACACGGAGTTAATAATCCCGCGCTGGACGCCGGTCCGGTCAAGGTACTGAACGAACTCCGGAAAGGTTCGAGTGATCGGATACCATTGCCAGACTTGGCCGCTCTCGTCGCTTGGACAATGGAGGTGTGCATCGAAAACCTGAGACGGCTCGGGACCTCGGGTCCCAGCCCGCTCCGCGACGGTGGTGACTTGCGCGACGGAGCTTAGGAACTGTTTCTCGACCCGCGCTCGGCCGGGCTCCTTGACTGTGACCTTCCCCGTAGCTGGGGCTGTGCTCGCCAGAGCTCCGAAGAAAGAGAAGCTTTTTTTGAGAAAGTGCCGGTGGGGTGGATGCTGGTGTATAAGACTCAAGGTTTCCTCCCGTTAGAAATACATCATACCGCCAAACAACCCACATTGCTCCAATGCGGGCACCTATAATTGCGGCGCCCGTCTACCACAACAACTTTTAGGTCGAACTAAACCGTGCGGCCCGGAGAGGAACCCCGGATGGTGCCGAATGCTCCGGGTCCTTCGGTCACCGTGCAGCCGCGAATCGGCTTCTTCGTCGGCCGGGAGTTTTGGCAACCCACATCGAAAAACTACCGCTCCATGAATCGGCCCGCGCTTCTTGTCTACCTTATTTCCAGGTAGTCCTTATCCGGAAGCTTTGGGAATGGCGCATGGGGCTCGGTCTGATACCAGAACGCCACGGACGAAATATCATCCTGGAGGGGCAGGTAGCGGCCGCCAGAGCGCCAACCCAGGGCTTGAATCGTGACCTTGAGATCCTTATCAAACCGGATCGGGTCCATGATGTGCCAGCGGTACAGCCCGAAGCGCTGCTGCGACTCATAGTGACCATCAGGGCGGATCACCTGGGCCAGTCCGGAATAAGGAGTGGTGAACTCCTGATAGTGAGTGGCATCACGGGGACCCACGTCAAAATCGTATGAGCCGCAGAAATAGTCTTCCGTACCCGTGCCGTTGATGGTCGGGAAGTTGACATCCCCATCGAGGAAGAATTTGATCTCGCCTTCACCCCACCAACCTGTGTTGTGAACGCCCCAGGCAAGGTATGTGCCGACATACTGTCCCCAGCCTTTGATGCCGTCCAGGATGACGTGAACGGTCTTCAGGGGCAGCGGATTCGACCGCCTGAACTGCGCATGGAAGTAGGCCGCGTCTTCGGGGACTTCGGTGAGGGCGTAGTCAATCTGGTAGTAGATCGTCATCGCCTCTTCATCGAGATTTTCTAGAGTCAGCTTGCAGGACTTTCGGAAGGGCATTTCCCAATAAGAATTGAGCCCACTGCGGGGATTTACACACACTGCCAGGGACGAAACTTGGGCGTATTGTCCCCAACCACAGGCAAAGAAATCCCCGACGGGCACCTCGACCGAAGGCTGGCTCTCCCCGTCCCAGTAGACGCGTAGAATCGAGAACCGCCAATGACCTATAGGAGTCATCCAGATATGCTGAATGGCCCCTGGACCCTGAATCTGGGCCAGGGTGAATACCTCTTTCGGTCCGATCTTCACGGAGGGAGAGACCTTCCAGCCCTGCCCCAAGTCCCTCGCTGGTTGAGCGCCCGTCCCTTCGGTCGCCATGCCACCTTTTCCCTTTTCACCCGTGAAGTTCTCGGGACTGATCGAGCGCGTCTTGGCGTGAGACAGGCGCGACAAGTTCCCCATACTCAGGTTGAGCCCGTTGTACGACGACGTTTGCGCTGCACCCTGTTGGGCCACGAGCCAGCAGGGAACCAGCGCCGCCAACAACCGGAGAAATCTCCCCATTTGTAGTCCCTCCTCTGTGCCTGAACATGCAGCGTTTGCACGAAGTTGTTTTTGTAGCCCTCACGTAGTTTCTGCCCTGAAAATTTCGGTCAGGCAGGGACGCCGGATTCGAGCGTGACCTTGTGACCGAGATCTTCCAGGCGCTTGACGTAATACCGGGTCAGGCGTTCGGGCTCGAGACGGTCGAAGAAGTCTCCGCCCAAGTTCTTGTAGGTCGTACGTTCTTAGAGCATATGGTAGAAGATCACCAGCATCGAATGCCCCACCGCGACCAGAGCGCGCTTCCTGCCCCGGCGTCCCGCCAGGCTCGCATGTATTTTCATGCTTTGCGGATGTCGCAAAGCGACATGACCACTCAATAGATCGTCGGCGCAGGGAATGCGTATGAATCGTAGGAGCGTGCAGCAGATGACGGGCGCTCGGCCAAGTATGTTCCCGGTCCTCGGCGGCCTGTCAGGCTCCATTAACTTGGGCGTAAACTGCCTCAAACTGCGCTGCGGTCCGGTCCGCGTTGTAGGTCCGGGCGAACGCTTGTGCGGCACGTCCCAAGCGAACACGCTGTTCTTCATGCGTAAGCAGCGTGAGGATTCCCTCGGCGAGTGCCTCGGGATTCTGAACGGGTACGGCAAGCGCCGCCTTTGGGGCCATCTCCGCAATCAGGCCGACCGCGGTTCCCACCGTCGGTACTCCGGCCGCAGCCGCTTCCAAAACCGCTGCAGCCATGCTTTCATGAAGGGAAGATTGCAAATACAGGTGTGCCGTGCGATAAAAGGGCACTACTGCATCGAGCGGCTTGAAGCCGTGAAACCTTACGGTTTCTCCTAAGCCCAACTCGACGGCCAGCCGCTGTAGATGGCCGCCGAGCGTGTCCTCGCCTATGCAATCTAAGGTAACGTCGTCTTGTCCGTCGCGCACCAACCGCATCGCACGTAGCAACGAGGCTTGGTCTTTTACCCGGTTGATGCTCGCCACATGCAACAACCGCCAGGGGGGGCCCGGCGAGCGTTCCGGAGGGCCATCGAAGAGCTTCGAGTCCACGCCCCAAGGGAGCCAAAGGGCGTCCGAACGTTTCTCGATTAGCGGTTTTAGCGCGTACTGGCTGCCGGCCGAAACAGCGTCTGCCATCCGCAGCACTAAGGACGTCTTCACCCGACCGGGCCAACTGCCTTGGCCGCCGTAAGCGATGTCGGGAAGCCACACCAATTCGCCTCCACCGATGCTCACCACTACCGGAACACGCAGGAGGCGTCCCGCGGCAATGCTCAGGGTCGCGGAGCTTCCTGCCCAGAAGGCGTGGAGGACGTCGAACTGCTTGCCGTGTGACCGTAGCGCCGCGATCATCCGCCGGAGCCGAAACATCCATTGGATTGCGCGCCCGGCGCCAGTCACCCTACCCAGGTTGACCACTGTTGCCCCGAGCAGCGCATACTGAACCCAGTCACGGTAGTGTTCAACGGCGATGACCAGCACGTGGTGACGTCGCGCCAGGCGCTCGATCAAAGCCAGCAACACGGGGACGACGCGCTCACGCCCGCTTCGGTCGACTCCGCCAGGCACGACTAGGGCAATTCTCATGAGTTCTGGGCCGCTCGCCGCGCCGCCACCGCGCCGTAGGCCTTGAGCGCCTTGCGAGCGATGGCGGGAAAACTTAGCTGGTCTTCGAAGAAAGCGACAGCGCGCTCCGAAAGGGGCTCGACCGGCTGGCGCAGGACGTTAAGGAAGGCCGTGGCGAAAGCCTCGGCATCGCCCGGCGGCCAGCACGCACCGATCTTACCCCCATCCGTCATGACTCGAAACGAAGGAATATCGGTGACCACCGGTACCACACCGCAGGCGAGCGCCTCAACCAGGGCATAGCCGCTACCTTCGTAATGGCTACCCAACACAAAGTAGTCCGCGCTGTTATAGTACGACTCCATTTCAGCGTGCGGCACGGAGCCCGCAAACGTCACCGACCGGGCCAGGGAGGCACTGGAAGCTACGCGAGCTCGTACCTCAGGTAATAAGTCGTCGTTTCCGTAGATCATGTAAAGGCGCGCCTTGGGAGCTTGCTGAAGTACGGACTCGAAACCCCTCAGGACGGTCAGCGGGTCCTTACGGGAGATCAACTGGCCGACCCAAAGCACAGTGGGGTCACCGGTCACACCTGTCTTCGCACGGGCGGTCGCGCGGTCCTTTCGACGGAAACTCGTGGATCCCTCCATCACCTGATAAACAGGTTGATTATCGAGGATCAGTCCATCGTCGGCCCACGGCGACGCAAGTCCTGAGGCGGCAAAAAAGAAGCCGTCGGCCGCCCGAAGCCCCCACCGCTGGACGTGTCGGCGAAGTCCTCGCCAGGGCCTCTCGGCGTGATGTTGGACCACGATCGGAGATCGCCTCGGCAGCATTGCTTTGAGAGCCAAAAGATGCAGCGGAAAGAGCAGCCCATTGAAATGCACCACCGTCGCCTCTGCTTTCGGCCCCATTCGCGCACAAACGCGTCGAATGGCACGATGAAACGACCAAGGTATCTGCCAGTTGTGTAACTCAGGACCATACATGTCCGCGTGGAACTGAAAAACTACGCCGTTGCGCTCAAACCTGGCATGCCGGTGGAACCGCTGCAGGACCGTGACTTGAGCCCCCTCCGTCGAAAGAGCCTCTACCCACCCTGTTGTAGAGGAATACAATTCCAGCAAGTCCTCCGGCAGTGAAATCTTCGAGTCGTACCAATAGCTTAGACAAAGGACGTTCAACTTCTTCGAAGACAGCTTTCCAGGCGAGCCAGACATTGGCTAAGCAGGTTTCACTGCGGTGACGACAATCAGAGGAGGGCGGCGGTGCGATTGAACCTGGGTAAAACCGGCTCGCTTCACGTACGCCATCAGCTCCGCAGCGGTTGAAGGCCTGAGCACGTAGGGAGTCCTTGCGAACCCTTGGTACTTCTTTCCATCGTTTACGAAACTAGCCCAGCCCGCATCCGACTCCAGGTCGATGCTATCGATGTAAATCCGGCCGCCGGAACGCAGCACGCGAAACGCCTCTTCCACATAACGCCAGCGGTCCATCTCATCCAGATGTTCAAACATGTCGGTTGTGTAGACGACATGGAACGAGCTGTCCGTAAAATCCTCCAAGCCAACACGGTGCAGCTTGACCAGCCGGACATTGTTCACGTCGCGCAGACGCCTTGAAGCGTAGGCCAGCATGTTGGCCGAGATGTCTGCCCCGGTCCACAAGCGACAAAGCGGGGCCAGCACCAGTCCGACTCGACCGACTCCGCAGCCTATTTCCAGTACTTCGTCCTGCGCGCCAATCGAGACCAACTCCAGCAGGTCGTGAAGGCTCTTCATAGCGGAACGACGGAGTTCACCCTCACCTTGCACTCCAGACGCCGCTTCTGTAGCTTGCTTGGCGGACGGCGTGAGAGCGTCCCAGACCTCCGCATACTGCCGGCGGTGGAGATGATCCAGTGACGGCCAGCGCGTCTGTTTGAAAGCCCTTGTCGAATATCCCCAAACGTACGACGTGACAACCAGGACTGCGGTTGCTGCCAACGCTACAGACCTACCGAGGTGGGCCGCTACAGCGATGGTCACCGCGAGCCCGCTAGTGAGGGTCGCGGCCACAGGCAACCAGCGATGTCTCCGGACGAGGAGAGAAGCCGCCGCCAGTATATGCCAGTTCGCTTCCGCCATGGTTGTGCTCTCATTGACCTCGGGTCGTGTCTTGGCCTCTCGTCTCTGGTCAAAGGCCAGAGCCTAGGAGCCAAGTCGCCAACAGAACCAGCCTCTCCTGTCTCAGCTCTATCAGTCTACTCCTTTCTTTCCCAAACCTGATCTCCGTCGGCGAAGGTCTTGACCACGTGATAGTGGGCGCTAAGGCTGGCGCGCATGGGCGTGAGGTGATCGCTTTGACCGTTCAGCAGGTCTTGCGTATCGAGACTCGCCGTCCAGAGAATGTAACGCACGTGGTGCCTTTCCAGGGGTTCGAGGACAACCTGAGCTTCCTTGGAGGGAGCAGAATCGAGCGTCATCCTGTATAAGTCATAGACGTAGGTTGGGTTGCGTAGATCGAGGGGAAAGTAAATGTCGGGTCCATCCGCTTCAAATGCGTAATCCGACGGTCGCGTATGATAAAGCAACCAGTGAAGCCTCTCGTATGCCGCTGGGGTCGGGATTGCTGTGCGCCCGGAAGGTAGGTCCAGATAGGCTCGCCAGCGACGCTGGGCGGACCAGGACCCTGCCACGACTACCGCCAGTCCCGTCGCCCAAAGCCATCCACGGCAAGCCTGAGACAGCTTGCTGGGCCCGCTCTTAAGCCAGATCAGAATAATCAGGGCCGGAGCGAACACCCCGTAGAGTCGGAGACAACTCGGTCCAGGAGCAACTTCCAGGAAAAGGAAGAAACCCACAAGGCTCACCAACACCAATCGATCCCAGGGTTCAGCAACCTTACCGTGGTCTCTTCGATATCGGAATAGAAACAAGACGTAGGCGAGTGGGAGAAAAGCATGAACAGCTACGAATACTCCACTCTTCAGGAGGTTGTGCCAAGGGGGAACGGCGGGAAGGCCTTCGAAGTAGCCCGCATACCCTGGAAGCTGTTTGATGACATACACGACTTGGCAATAAACGAGGCGATTAAGACCGACCTTCAGGACGTAGTAAGAACTCAAGGCGGCAATGGTAAGAGCGTAAGACACGGACAATGAGAGAGCGCCTTTAGGAAGTGAGATTGAACCTTGTTTCTCTTCGGAGTGCTCCCACGCCAAAAAGACAAGGAGCGCCAGGAGCGCCATGGCTCCCCTGGTTTGAGTAAAAAACGACGCCAGACCAAAGAGCGCGCCCGCGGCCGCTAGACGAAAATGGGTCCGGTGTGCCATGACCGGAATCACGCCGGCCATTACAGCGAGGGTGCTGAACCAGTGATGGGTGCCGACGGGCATACCGTTGTACACCAAGGTGAGAAAAAGCAAGCCCGGAAGGAAGGCGGACGGCCCCTGCAAGACGCTCTTCGAGATCGCGGTCGTAACCCAAGTCAGCCCGACCCCAAGCAAGATCACCACCAGATTCGGAACCCAGGCGCGCGCCCCGAAGGCTTTGAACAAGCTCAAGTACACCAAGTCGGTCCCGGGAGGAGTAAACTGAAAGAAGTCTCGATAGATCAATTCTCCCCTGAGCATTCGCGTGGCATTCGAGACAAAAAAACTTTGGTCGCCTCCGATCAAGACCGGAGTGCTAGGCAGAAGAAATAGCTTGAGGTAGAGAAAGGCTGCGGCTCCAAGCAAGAACCACGGCAGCGGATTAGATACGTTTCGCCGCATCTTCAGCTTCTTCGAGGTACGGTCCTTGTGGATTCGCGATTCCCGTTTCTCCCGCGGCGAATGCCGCGGAGCCTTGTCACTTAGGCCCCGGTTCTAGGACTTTCTCTGCCATATCTGCCAGACCTGATCGCCGTCGGCAAACGTCTTGACCACGTGATAGCGGGTGCGTAGGTAGAAGCGTAAGGGACCGAGGTGGTCGCCGGCCAAGTCACCTTGTGGAGTGTCCAAATCCCACGACCACAACACGAAGCGCACATCCCGTTTTTCCAAGGCATCTATAACATCCCGGACCTGCTCGGGACGCGTGTAATCCGTGTTCGTAACGAAAGGCACTGGCGTCGGATTACGCAAGCCTAGAGCAACATAGGTATCACTCCAATCGGCTTCGAAGAAGAAGTCCGAGGGACGAGTATGATCGGCAACCCATCGGTACCGCTCCAGAAGGTCAGGCTCCAAGAGCGCAACGCGGCCCGAGGGGAGATCCATGTAGGGATTTCGGTGCCTTTGTGTTCTCAACGGCTCAAGGGCCACGAGCAGGACGGCAAACACCCAGAGCAGGCCCGCGAGAACCCGCTCCGGCCTTCCCGGCAGACTTAGCAGCCAGACCAGGAGAATCAGGGCCGGTAAAGAAACGACACTCAATCTGAAGAAGGACGGCGCTGGCGCGACTCCTAAAAACAAAGACAGGCCCGCGATGCTGACCAGCATCACTCGATCCCACGGGTATTCCGAGTGGACTTGCGCCTCGCGCCAGTAACGCACGAGAGTCAATAAATAGACCAACGGCACAAGAAGATGAACCAGCGCATAGACGAGCACGAAAGGTAGCCCGTACCAAGGTCGAAGAGAGGGCGGGCTAAACAGATAGGTTTTCAAACTGTTGCCGAGAGAGTAAGCGGGATAGTACCGAGAGCCGAACACCACCGTGCAAAAAAGGAAGCGCTTTACTCCCGCTCTCCAAACGAAATAGGCGTTGGTTGAAACTACCGTCGCAAGGAAGGCGCCCAACAAATAAGCTTCAGTCTTGAGGAGAGCAGCCCACGTGTGTGCCTTTCGACGATGCTCCCACACCAGGAACGCCGCAAACCCCAGAACTGCCGCCAACCCGCGGATCTGAGTAAAGAATAAGGCGAGGCCGCATAGAGCGCCCACCCCAGCCACGCGCATGGGGCTCCTCTGTTCAATGATGATTGCAACCGCCGCCATGACCGCAAGGACGCTGTACCAGTGATGGCCGCCGTCCAGGCCCTTGTAAAAGGAACAAGTGAGAAACAGGAGAGCGGATAGGAATGGAAGCCATCCAGGCACGAGTTTTCTGGAAATTGCAATGCTGAGCCAAGTCACGCTAAGCCCGAGGGCGAAGAGCATGGCGTTTGGAATCCATGCACGCGGACCAAACAACCTGAAGAGAACAAAGTACACCAATTCAGTGCCGGGAGTTGTGTATTGAAAGAAGTCCTTGTAGATGGCTTGGCCTTCGAGCATCCGGGCGGCGTTCAGCAGATACACGGTTACGTCACCCGAGATGAAACGCGAGGCACCGGCCGGCGTGAATAGCACGCCCAAAAGGAAAACGGCAGCGCCCGGCAAAAACCACAGTAATGACCGGCCGGGCGTCTTCCGCGGCACGTTCATCGGTCGATGTGCAGGATCCGATAGTCGAGCCTGGGTGGAATTGGTTGGCATCCACAATACCTTACACCAAGACTCGGAAGCCGAAGGATAAAGGCGCTTGCGCCGACTTCGATTTGTGAAAAGGGCGTCGAGGCTTTGCGGCGGCGCTGTGATGATATGCCGGCGCAACGCAAGTTTGCTAATCGCTTTCTTCGCCGCGGGTAGCGGCTACATGTCAAACGATAGGATCCTTGCGATGGCAGAGTCAAGGTCAGGGAACGTCTTGGATACGTAATATTTGATGTTCGCATAATATAGATCAATTAGAATGGGAGTTTGCACTGTTCGCAGCGGGCCGCGATAAATCCGTGGACGGCGGCGGATGCGCTACAGGGCGCGGTCGTCCAACTCCCACCAGTCGCGGGGACACACATTCGGCAGGTCGTGCCGCTGCCAGTAGCCTTCGTATGGGCCCCACCGCTTCCCGAACGAGCAGGAAACCAACGGCAGGGCATCTTGGTGTGGGGCAGGTTCTTTCAAAGAGAAGGGATTGGCTCGCGGCTTTCGATTGGCGCGCCGGGAGAGTTCCAAGTGCAGGCCTTGAGCTGGCAGGCTTTTGTTGACCAAGATCCTCAGACTACGTTACGCGAGAGCTATCGCGTGACCGGTGTAAGCTACACCATCTCGACCAATTCCGAAGACATCCTCGCAGCCGCCCGGAAGAGCTTCAGACACCTCGCGGAGCCCCAATCTTCTCCCGCCCTGACCATGCGCCTGTGGGTTGACGCGTCAGCTCGGGCTCGACCGCCATGGCCGCCGCCCTATTTTCGAGGTCTGGGCCATCTGGTTTATGCGGGGTTTGACGGCGAAAACTCGTTGCTCCTTGATCTCAGTCAACGGCGCATCATCGGTCGGTTCTCCCCGTCGATGGCTCGTGACGAGGGCTATTGGCAGCGCGTCATATTTCCCACGACCGTCGGGCTGGCGAGCGAATCCCTGGGCGCCACCGCTCTCCACTGCGCGTCTGTGGAACGCGACGGAATCGGACTTCTATTGGCCGGGGGATCGGGCGCGGGCAAATCAACGATCGCACTGGCGATGGCCCAAAGCGGCTTCTCTCTCTTGTCCGACGATTGGACCTATTTCTCCCACGCCGAGAGACGGTTACTGGCCTGGGGTTTGATCACACCGGTAAAATTGCTCCCGGATGCCGTGGAGCACTTTCACGAGCTGCGTGGCCTGGAGCCCGGACTGTCACTTAACGGTGAATGCGCCTACGAGGTTGATCCAGAGCGGGTATTCGGCATACAGCGCTCGCTCTGGTGTGAGCCTCGCTGGCTGATTTTTCTTGAACGCCAGGGAAAACCAGGCTACAACCTGGACAGGGTGTCGCCCCGGGACGCGGCTGCGCGTTTGGAGTTCGATTTGGAAGATTTACCGCCGACACTGGCTCAGGTCAGAGAGAAACAGCGGAAAACAATTAGCGCCCTTGTGGAGCGTGAATGCTGGCTGCTCCGGCACGGGGACAATCCTCAGGACGTTGCCCAGGTTCTGGTGCGGCTCTGTGCTGGCTCCCCAGCCAGCAGGGGATGCGGCGCGGCCTCGCTTGTCGATAACAGCACGCGCTTCGTGAGAACAGGCCCGGACATCCTGCAACGTTTCACTCCTACGTCCCTCGTCGCGGATCTGCACGTGATGGACCGCACCATCCGGCTCGAGACCAACAGCCCGACCATTCTTCGGCAGGCGGGCAATGCCTTCGACCGTTACCGCGGGACGCGGCCGGGCCGTGAGCAGTTCTCGTGGAGACTGATCAGCGAGGAGGATGCAGGACTGCACCCGCCCTGGCCGCAGTTCTCCGGCCTCTCACTTGACGGCCTGCACTTTGCAAACATCGGACAATGCAGCTTCTTTGCCGTCGATCGGGAGGCGCGCGAGGGCGTCGGATTCGTGGCGGAGGAGTTGGTGAACGATCGCCTGGGGTTCGAGGAGTTGTTCCTCTCCACGCTATTCTCGGTAACGGCGCCAGCCCTGGGCTTGATGCCATTCACGGCGGCATCCATCGCTGCGGGCGAAAAAGGTCTGTTAGTCTTTGGCCCCGCCGGAAGCGGCAAAACAGCCTGTTGTTACGCCGCGTCGAAAGCGGGCTTCGAGCTTCATTCCGACCAAATTGTGTTCCTCGAGGTGGTGCGGGATGGACTGCGCGCGTGGGGAGACTTCTGGCCTGCGCTCTTTTACCCGGAAGCAGGGAGCCTCTTCCCGGAGCTCATGGCTGCCGCCCGCCCATTTCAGCGCGGGGAGTCAATGCTTCTCTGCCTCGAGAGGAGCAAACTACTCGAGCCACCGCCCCGTAGCCTCCCCCCCGTCTGCTCTGTGTTCCTTGAAAAGCGAGCGCTCGGAACGGCGAACCTGAGTTCGCTTGGACGCGCCGAGCGTGAAGCGATCGTCAGGCAGAGCCGTCTGTTCGAAGACGGTGCGTACGGCGGGGCCGAACCTGCCAGGATCATGCATTTGCTCGCCGACATGCCCGCCTACCGCCTGGCCTACGGCGGCCATCCGGCATCCGCAGTGGAGTCCTTTCGCCTGCTCTTGGAAACGGCGCCATGAATCGCCCCCTCGCCCAGTGCATTGTTGAAGCGCTTTGTGTCAGTGGCTCCTCCGAAGATTGCCTCGCGCGCCTGGGGAGCTTCGGCCTGGGAGATTGGCAGCGGACGCTCCCCTGGCTCGATGACAGCGGACTGGCGCTGTACTTGCTTGAGCGCATCAGCCATTCGGAATTCCATAATGCGTTCCCCGTTCGGATTGAAGCTCGCCTGCGGCGCAATCTTGCCAGCAACCAGCAGCGCGTAGCCGAAATGAAAAGGGAGTTTGCCTCCCTCAATCTTGGGTTGGAAGCAGCGGGTGTCGAGTATGCCGTACTGAAGGGCTTTGCGCTGGCTCCCGATTATTGTCCGGACGCCGCTCTGCGCACCCAATACGACTACGACTATCTTGTACATCCCAAGTCGGTGAAAATTGCGCAGCAGACTCTTCGAGCGGCAGGTTACTCTCAAAAAATCAAGAGTCCCGGGTTTCAGCCGGCGGGGGAGTCTTTGTTTGCCAACCAGCCCCTGAGCCTGCCTTTGCCGGACCACGACTTTTACAGCGTCAACATTCCTCGCGCCGTGGAACTACATGTGAGCTTGTGGCAAACAGAGCGGGACATGATCGGCCTGGAGGCGCCGGAAGACGCCCTGGATCGGAAGCGGACGGGGAGCTGGGACAGTTTGCGCTTCCCAGTGCTGGCAGAGGACGACGGTCTGATCTTTCAGTCATTGCACGCCTTCCAGCACCTTCTGAGTTATTGGTGCAGGCCCTCATGGTTTCTCGAAATCGCGCACTTCATGGCGAAGAGGCGTTCAGACGAGGCGTTCTGGGAACAATTCCGTTCGCGCGTCAACAACCGAAGGTGCTTGCCTGAGATAGTCGCCCTGGTCTTCTCGATGGCTGAGACACTTTTTGGAGCGCCGGTCCCCGCTCAAGTCCGCATCTGGCTGGCTGCCAGCCTGCCATCCGCTCTATCTCTCTGGGTGCGGCGTTACGGCAGAAAGTGTGCTCTTGCTGGCTTTCCCGGTAGTAAGCTCACTCTCTTCGTCCACCGCGAGTTTATTCACGACCCGGCCATCTGGAAGAAGGTGTGCTCCCTTTCCACCGCCCCGCGCATGTCACTGAACCTGGCAATCCGAGTCTGATTTCACATTGGAAGTCGAGCTGGGACCAATGGCGTTTCGTTTTACGGCGATTCCAGTTTCACCTGGGGGCCTTATTGCGCTACGCTTGGGAATTGCCCCGTTGGAAGCGAATCCTCTCAAGCTTTCACCCGAGCCAGCGCGATGACTGAAGGAGTCGGGTCTGGCATTTCGCTTGACACCGTGCCGATTTCGCACTGATAATCCGTGCAGCGCCGGTGTGGGTGGCACGTAGACCCTGGTCAGCACAGTCAATGGGAGGTCGTTATGCGTCACTGGTGGAAGAGGATCGTTCTTGCCCCGAGCCTGCTTTTCGTGTGCCTCACGGCGGTCGAGAGCACAGCGTGGGCGCAGGGTCCGGTAGGCACGATCAACGGCAGCATTCTGGATCCGACCGGCGCGGTTGTGCCCGGCGCTGCTGTGGTCGCGGTCAACAATGCCACCGGCGTCGAGTCGAGGACTACCAGCACGTCAGCGGGCGCTTATACGCTGCCTTACCTTCCCTCCGGAACATACACGATTCGGGTCTCGGCGCCTAACTTCAAGACCTCCACGGCTGAGAACGTCATCCTGCGCGTCGCCCAGGACCTCACGGTGAACATCAACCTTGAAGTGGGCGCAGTCAGTCAACAGGTGACGGTCAGCGACCAGGCTCCGCTCCTCGATGCGGGGACCGCCGAGATCGGGCGCTACATCTCGGTCGAGGAATACAAGAGCTGGCCGATTCTGGTCGACGACGGCCAGCGGCAGATCCAGAGCTTCATCTTCAGCAGCTTGCCCGGGACGTCGGGTAGCACATTTCAGGGTTCCATCAATGGCGGCCAGCAGTACTCCCACGAGATTCTGATCGAAGGCATTCCCGTCGGCCGGTCCGACCTTTCGGGAGGCAACAACAACGAGTTCAGCCCGTCGGCGGAGGCAATTGGCGAGTTCAAACTCCAAACCGGCGCAATGGGGGCGCAGTACAATGGCGGGCAGACCGCTGTTGCCAATTTTGATATCAAGAGCGGAACTAACGCTCTTCGCGGGTCGGCGTTCTTTTACATCCAAAACGAGGCCCTCAACGCTCTGGACCTCCAGACCAAAACGGCTGGAAACAAAAAGGCAAAGTTCCGTGAGAATAACTGGGGCTACTCGCTGGGTGGCCCAGTGGAGATCCCCAAGATTTATCATGGCCGCAACAAGACGTTCTGGTTTACTAATTTTGAAAAGACCCACCTGACCACCTTAGCGCCTAATAATTTCGCGACGTTGCCGACGGTGGACTTCAAGAAGGGCGACTTCTCCCGCCTGCTTGATCCGAACTTTACGGGAGTTAACGGACAATTTGTTAACGGACTATTGGAGACTTCGGGTAGCCAGGTCCAGCATTGCGATGAGGATGCAAACGGCAAACCGATAAATTGCGTAAAGCTTTTCGATGCGCTGGGCCGCCCGGTCATCTTTGGGCAGATTTACGACCCGAGCACGACAAGGCTGGTGAACGGCCAGGTTGTTCGAGACCCATTTTCGGGCAACATGATCCAAGAATCGGCGTGGGATCCGGTGGCGAAAAATATCATCCAGAACGTTGGAATTGTGGATCCGACTCTCGACACGATGATCAAAAATATAACCAGGATAGGATCAAGTCCTTTCTTCGATCTTCACATCTTTGGCTTGAAAGTGGACCACAACATATCGGACAAGCATCACCTGTCCGGATACTACAACCGAAGCTATCGAAACCGGAACAATAATGGCGGGTCGCCGTATCTTCCGCTTCCTGGGCCGGCGACGGAAAGCTGGCAAAAGCAAGTCACCGCCGGAAACATGCTGCGGTTGTCCTTGAGCTCCACACTGACGCCGAGCGTTCTCAATCGTGTGGCGGCCGGTTACAACCGGTTCCTGAACACCAACGGGGCAGACCCGTCGACTGTGAACCAAGATCTGGCGCAGAAGATCGGGCTGCAGAACCTTCCGGGCACGATGTTCCCGGTTATCAAGTTTTCAGGCAACGAATACCAGGGAGGAACAGTCAAGAGATTTGGCGTGGGATTCGTGGACAGCGCACCCAATGGAAGCTACGTGTATCAGGACGATCTGACCTGGATTCACGGCAAGCACAGTTTTCGCTTCGGATATGGATATTCTAGATACTTCTACAACGATCGATCGCTCTCTGACGCAGGAACATTCAATTTCAACCCGCAGCAGACCGATTTACCCGGGTTCTTGAACCAAACCGGGCATGCCTTTGCAAGTTTCCTGCTGGGCGCGACCAGGAGCGCGAGCCACGGCATAAGCCTACTGACTCAGGGCTTCCGCCAGCCGGAGCACGCTCTTTATGCGATGGACGACTGGAAACTGACCCCGCGACTGACCGTCAATGCGGGCCTTCGGTGGGAGATCATCTCTCCGTTCTACGAAGTGACTGGCCGCATGTCGGAGGTCGATCTGACCTCACCCAATCCTGACGCTGACAACCGGCCCGGCGCGCTGGTTTTCGCGGGGCCCAGCCATCGCAGGTTTAACAACGCATACTGGAGGGAGTTCGGTCCCCGGCTGGGCTTGGCGTATCAGGTGTCCAATAAGATGGTAGTGCGCGCTGGTTACGCGATGACGAACACGCCCCCGATCCGGAATGACTGGGGCTATGGAGGATTTACATTCGGATTCAACGGCACGGTGAATGTCCCTCACAGCGAAACCTCCTTCGTGGACGATCCGGCTATCTACCTGAGCCAGCCATTCCCGAGTTTGAGTGCGCCGCTGCCGAACACCGATCCCGCGTCAGCCAACTACAATGACGTAACCACCACAGCCAGGGACGCGAATCGGCCCGGGTACGTTCAGAACTGGAACTTTACGATTCAATATCAGTTGCCCAAGGACACTGTACTCGAAGCAGCTTACATCGGCAACAAGGGCACGCGCCTCTGGGGTGGCACTTCTGCGTGCCCATACTACATTATCTGCGGTTGGAATTTCAGCGAGTATAACGCACTGCCGTCAAGCCTCCTTTCTAAGGGCGACATCCTGAACGAGACGGTCAGCCAGCATCCCGAATTCAAGCCCTTCGCTAATTTTGACGACAGTCTTACAGTAGCCCAGGCCTTGCGCCCATACCCGCAGTATTTCGGAGTGGAGGAGGCCTTCCCCTACAACAGCGATTCCAACTACAACTCGCTCCAAGTCACGGTCACTCGGCATTTGACCAAGGGACTCGGCTTCCTGGCCGCCTACACCTGGTCGAAGGCGATTGGCGCGGTGGACTCCAGTGGTCCTGGCGCCTATTACACTTCAACGACGCAGGACTACTACAACCGACGGCTGGAACGCTCAGTCACCTCGTTCAACTTCCCGCAGGATTTCAAGCTGACCTGGGTCTACGAGACTCCAATCGGGAAAGGCAAGCGCTTCGATCTCGGCTTTGGGAACTACATCGTAGGTGGATGGCAACTGGCCGCGATTCACAATTACCATTCAGGCGATCCGATTCCGATTTTTGAAACCGGCGCCTATGTTCCAGCCGGAATCGGCTTCGGCATCCGGCCCGATGAGGTGAGCAGCAGCCTAACGCTCGGCGGGGCGCCTGGGAAAGTGGACGTCAATACGGGGACGCCATACCTGAATCCTGCCGCCTTCGCCAAGAGTCCGCTCACCGGAATTGGTACGCCTTTGCGGGTCGGTACAGCGCCCAGATTCCTGCCCAATGTGCGCGGGCCGCATCATATGGACGAGACATTTCGGATGAGCAAGCGCTTCCCGCTCTACAAGCAGAAGGAGAATACCTTCTTCCAGCTCGGCATGACCATGACCAATCCGTTCAATCGAACCGGCCGTTACGTACAAGACTTCACCGTGGGAGATGCCGATTTCGGCAAAGTCTTCGCCAGCGGTGGAGGCCGAGTGCTGCAACTGGACGCCCGGATCGAATTTTAGCTCGGAGATGCAGCGCTGAAAAAGCACCGAGGGGGAGCGCGCGTGCCGCCCGTCGCCGCCACCCCCTTGGGTAATGTTCTAAAGAGCATAAGAGCATGTAGAGGGTAATTCCTTGTCCTTGCTGTCCTTGTAACCTCCCTTGACAATACCAGGACGTTAGGCTAGAATTAAGGAAGATGCGACTCCACAGGAAAGAAGAGTTCAGAGAAAGTTAGCCGAAAGAGGGGCTTATTTTTGGGGTGAACAAAGCCAATAAGCTGCTTATAATCAATTATTTAGTCCAACAAACAAACCCAAACAAACCCAATTTCCACTCCTTTTGAGACCAGATCGCCTCCGAAATTAAGTCTGGAAGGCAAAATAAACCGATACTCGGGTTAATCCGGCCGGCTAGCTGTCTGGCCGCTCGCCCCGTGCCCGTTTGCCGGCCAGCAGAACGTCAGTCGCCCGGCTTGAGGTGAAGCGTCGAAATGGCTAAGCCTCTGGTCACGCGCTTCTCTTTCCCTATCCAAGTGTTAAAATAGCGGGGAGCGGTCTATCGCGATGAAGCTCTCTAAGGTGACAGCCGTCGTCGCAGGGTTGTGTCTGTGCAGCGTTGGTGCGCTTCCCTCCTGCAACTCTACGCGCAAAATCGAGAGCGACAAGCCTCCTGCACTGCGGCCGTTAAACGTGGTGGTCGTGACCATCGACACTCTACGGCCGGACCACCTCCCTTGCTACGGCTACCAGCACGTCGAGACGCCGACCCTCGATTCGCTGGCGCAGCGTGGCGTGCTGTTTGAGCAGGCGGTTGCGCAGACGCCCCTGACGCCGCCGTCGCACGCGAGCATCTTCACGGGCCAATATCCGACCGTGCATCACGTTCGCAATACGGGCGGCTTCATTCTGCCGACGTCATCAAGGCCGCTGGCGAAGATCCTGCAGGAACAAGGGTGGGACACGGCGGCGTTCATCGGCTCCGCCGTGCTCAAGAAGATATTCGGGTTCAATCTGGGCTTCGCGGTTTACGACGACCAGATGCCCAAGCCGGGCCGGGAGGACGAGTTTCGGGAAGACCCCGAGCGCCGAGCCGGCGTCGTGGTTGACCGGGCGATTCAGTGGCTGAACGCGCAATCCGGCAAACCCTTCTTCCTTTGGGTACACTTATACGATCCCCATCTTCCTTACGATCCCCCTAGCCCCTTTCGGGAGCGGTACAAGGACCATCCCTACGACGGCGAAATCGCCTACACGGATCGAGAGCTTGGCCGCTTGATTGACGTCGTTCGGGCGAAGGCCCCTCAAAACACCATCATTGCGCTTCTCTCCGATCACGGCGAGAGCCTGGGCGAACACGGCGAGTTCACGCACGGAGTTTTTCTGTACGACTCGACCCTGCGGATCGTTTTCATGATGTCGGGTCCGGGGATCCCCGCTGGCATGCGAATCAAACCACAGGTGAGAAGCATCGACTTTCTGCCGACCTTGCTCGAGCTGATGGGCGGGAAAGCGCCGGACCAGGCGCAGGGCGCCAGCCTGGTGCCGGCATTTTCGGGCAGGCCGGTAGCGACCGGAGTTTCCTACGGAGAGACGCTCTACCCCAAAATGAATATGGGATGGGCCGAGCTTCGCAGCATCCGCACCGATCAGTGGAAATACGTGCGCGCGCCCAAGCCTGAGCTTTACGATCTGATCCGGGATGCGGGCGAGACGACCAACGTCATTCGGCAGCATCCGGCGGAGATCCAGAGGTTCGAAGCGGTGTTGAATGGAGTGGTTTCGGCCGGCGGCCGCGGGACAACCGAGAAGGTCGAGACGAGGCTGGTGAACGAGCAAGCCATGGAAGAACTGAGGTCGCTCGGCTATGTGTCGGGATTCGCGCCACGGACGTATGAGCTGACGGGCGAGGGCGTCGATCCCAAAGACCGCGTTCATATTCTCAAGCTGCTGGAGGAGGCCGAGAGCCCGACGTCCAAGGCGAGCGACGCGCGCAGGTCCGAGTTGCTGCGTCAGGCTCTAGCCGAGGACCCAGGCAATCCCTCGCTTTACTATCAACTGGGAGGTCGCTACGAGAAGGCGGGACGATACAAGGACGCCATGAACCTGTATCGGACCGCACTCGCCAAGGGCATCCAGAGCGGGCGGCTGCACTCACGCATCGCTGATCTGTCGCTTCGCGCAGGGAAGAAGGACGAAGCGATCGCCGAATATGAGAAGGCGGCGCAATTCAATCCATCCGATCTGGACAGCCAGGTGAACCTGGCGACGGCGTACCTGGAAAGGGGAAGAGCCGGCGATGCGGAGCGCGTCTTCAAGTGGATTCTTGCAACCGACCCGGACCACGCGGCGGCCGAGAACGGCCTCGGTTTGATTGCGATCGAGCGACGGGATTCCGCTGCGGCGCGCGGATATTTTGAGCGGGCGGTCCAGCTCGATCCTGACATGTTGGAGGCGCAGTTGAACCTCGGGTTGATTTACGAGATGGCGGGGGACCGGGCGCGGGCTCGATCGTGCTTCAAAGCCTTCCTGGCAAAGGCGTCGCCGGCGCAGTACGCCAGGGTGATCCCCAAGGTGCGCCAGGAGCTCGCGTCCCTTCAGGAAGAGGCGCGGTGAAGCGGTTGCTGCTGTTGTTCGTCTTGCCGGTTGCGTCCCTTGCGGCTGCGAACGGACAGGAGAAAGCGCAGGGAACCTGCGATAGCGCTCAGAGCCTCGAGCGCCGGCAAAGAGGCCGTGAGGCTTTCGACAAGCGTCAGTACCAGGCCGCAGCAGGGAGGTTTTCCGAGGCGCTGGAAGCCTGTCCGAGCCAGCGCGGCATTCTGATCGAACTTTCAGAGGCGCAGGCTCGCCTCCGGGAGTTTGATCTGGCGATCCGATCCGTCCAGGAGTTTCTTGAGGGGGAGCCCGGGTCCGTTCCGGCGCGGCTCGCCCTGGCAAATTATTACTTGATGGCGCAACGGCTCCCAGAAGCGAAACGTGAAGCAGAGGGGGTCCTGAAGACCGAGCCCGGGCAGCCGGCCGCTTTGAAGATCGAAGGCAATGCCGAATATCTTCTCGGGAACGTCGGTGCTGCCGAGGACACTTTTATCAAGCTGCTGGACCGCCACCCCGATGACACGGAAGGCGCCTACATGCTCGGCCGGATCTACTATCAGGAAGGGCGAATTGATCACGCGATTGGGCAATTCGAGCGAGTGCTGAGGCTCGACCCGCGATCGTACAAGGCCCACGACAATCTTGGCCTGTGCTATGGAGCTCGCGGAGAGAAGGAGAAAGCGGTCCGCTATTTTCTGGCGTCGATCAAACTTGTCGAAGAGGACCATCCCGATTACGATTGGCCGTTCGCGAACCTTGCCGAGCTGTACGTTAAGGAGGGCGATTCTGAAAAGGCTTTTGCTCTCGCTTCGAAGGCAGCAGATCGCAATCCGCATTCGGCCCGCAACTTCTATCTGGGCGGCAAAGCGCTTTGTCAACTCGGCAAAACCGACCTGTGTCTGAACTGGCTCGAGCGATCTGCGGCGCTCGATCCGAACTATCCCGAACCGCTTTACTTATTGGCGCAGGTGTACCGGAAGTTGGGCCAGGACGGCAAGGCGCAGGAGGCTCAGGAGAGGTTCCGTGAGGCAAGGGCCAAGCGACCCGACGGGCTCAGATAGCCATGCCGTCCGAAAAAGGTTTCCCCGCCAGCCGAAGCCCGCGCCTGTTGCGGCTGTCCCAATCGAGCGGCTGGATATGCGCGGGGCTGCTTTGCGCGGGAGCCCTCTGGGCTCAAGCCGATCAAGCTTCGGAGAAATTGCGCCAGGCAAGAGAGTTTGTGATCGCAGGAAAGCCCGAGCAGGCGATCCCCATCTATCAAGAACTGGTGGGAGCAGTTCCCAACAACCCGGAACTCCTGACGGACCTTTGCATCGCAGAGTTCAAGGCAAAGCGCTACAGGGATGCGATCGGCCACGCGCAGGCGGCGCTCAGGCTGCGGCCCGACCTGCTCAGCGCGAATTTGTTCTTGGGCGCGAGTTACGTCGGGCTTGACGAAAGCGCCGCTGCCATCCCGCCGCTCAACAAAGTGCTTCGGACGCAACCGAACGACCACAACGCGCGGCTCATGCTGGCCCAGGCGCTGTCAGGCGCCAAGCGGTACGAAGAGGCTACCCAACAGTTCGGGAAGCTGTCCGAACTCGTTCCGGACAATCCGAAGGTCTGGTACGGTTTGGGTCAGACTTACGACCGACTCTCCCAGCGGACACGCGGTGAACGCAAAAAATACCGCGAGCTGGCGCAGCAGGCTTACGATCGACTAATGCGGCTGCCTCGCTCGAGCGAAGCCTACGTCCACGCTGCCGAATTGCGCGCGGAAAGCGGGGAATGGGCCGAGGCGGCAAGACAGTGGCGCGAGGCGTTGAAGCTCGCGCCGGACGATGGGCGAATACGAACCGGTCTCGTGTGGGCGCTCTACCGAAGCCGCGACTACGAAGCGGCGCTGGCGCTGATCGAAGGCATGCGAAAGGGCGACGCCGATTCCGCCGAGCTGAATTTCTTGAGCGGGGCCTCCTGGCTGAACTTGGAGGAGCCGGAGAAGAGCATTCCATACTTGGAGAAAGCGGTCGGCGCCGATTCGCATTCGCTGCCTGCCCAGGGCGCGCTGGGACAAGCTCTATTGAAAACGGGCCGAGCGAAGGACGCGATACCACACCTGAAGGCGGCGCTTCCAATCGACGAAGACGGAAGCGGCCATTTCCAGCTATTCCGCGCCTATAAGATCGCAGGCCAGGGCGAGGCTGCCAAACAGGCGCTCTCGGATTACAAGGGGTTCACAAAACGGCTACGGCTCGCGAACCCGTAGAACCTGGTTTGTGCGCACGCGGGTCAGCGCCTGGCGCGTCCCGCTCGGCCAGTGGATCTCGATTTTCCCTACCTGCTTCAGCTTGCCGGTCCCGAAATGGACGCCGAAGTGGCTGGAGGACGCATAGCCCATCGCGGTGGTCATGTGATTAGACTGGCCGTCCACGCGAATCTCGGCGCCGATTCCGTCGCGGTCGCTCCGGGTCCCCTCCAGCTTGAGAATGAGCCAACTATTTCCGCCGGGCGTAACGTTTTCCCATAACTCGGGACCTTCGCCAAGTGAGGACACCACCGCGTCCATCTTCCCGTCGTTATTGAAATCGGCAAATGCGGCGCCCCGGTGCGCTCGCGGCGTGAGAAAATCCAGGCCGGCAGTCTCGGAAACGTCTTGAAACGTGCCGTCGCCCCGGTTCAAGAAGACAGCGTTGTGCTGCTTGTATTCCGTCGCTTCGAACAACTCGACGCGATCGTTGACGTGAGAGTTGGCGCTGAAAAGGTCCTTCCAGCCGTCATTGTTGAAATCGAACATGCCGATTCCCCACCCGCTGTACTTTCTGCTCTCGATACCCATGCGGCTCGAGTAGGTCGCATCTTCGAACAATCCCGCGGCTGTATTCCGAATAAGCGGAAAGGTTTCGCCGGCAAGCGCGTCAAGAGCGATGTCGGGCAGCCCGTCATTATTGTAGTCCCGGAAGTCCACGCCCATGCCGGAGATTGGATTGCCGGTGTCGAGCAAAGCCGCTCCCGTCTGCAAAGCGACCTCTTCGAACTTGCCGTGTCCGAGATTGTGGAACAGGAAGTTCGGCATCTTGTCATTGACAACGAAAACATCCATGAAGCCATCGCGATCGTAGTCAGCGACGGCGACACCCATTCCTTTTCCGATGTGGGAAGCGATGCCGGACTCCTGAGAGACGTCCTTGAACTTGCCATTTCCTTCGTTACGGTAAAGGGCGTTGGGGAGCCCGTCGAAGAACTGAGGATGGCAGTAGACGCGCACTTGGCGCGAGGCATCGCCGCAAAAGCGATCGAACTCCGGCGACCATCGCACGTAATTGACCACGAACAGATCGAGCAGCCCGTCGTCGTCGTAGTCGAACCATGCGGCGCCAACCGACCAGGGGCCGCTCTTGATGCCGGCCTGTTGGGTCACGTCTTCGAACGTCCCGTCGCCGCGATTGTGATAAAGAATGTTTCTGCCGACCCCGGCGACGAAGAGATCGACATGGCCGTCGTTGTCGTAGTCTGCCGCAGCGGCGCCCATCGAGTACCCTGCGCCCGCGACTCCCGCGCTTTCAGTCACGTCCTGAAAACGAAACCCGCCCAGGTTCCGGTAGAGCCGGTTCCAATATCTCGGTGAGGTCTTTTCCAGAGACGGTAAAGACGCTCCGTTAGTGAAGTAGATGTCGGTCAGCCCGTCGCCGTCGTAATCGAAGGCCGCCACACCTCCGGCCATGGTTTCGACTAAGTGCTTGCGTGCGGTCGGATCATTTTCCAGTACGAATCTGATTCCGGCATTGGCCGCAACATTCCGAAAACGGATGGCCGCAGGCGAATTATCCCGGCCCGGAAGCGCAAGCAAGAGGGCAAGCAGGCACATGGCCATGGCGCCCCTTACGACCCTGTGGTTCGCCGGAATCATATCCCCTGCTCTCCTATCAACGAAGCGTCGGCCATCATCGAAAAGGCTCACAAGGCCTCAGAACTTCATTGATGATAGACTCTTGCGGTTCAGGGACAGCGGTCCCGGCCATTTCGCCGAAGCCCAGAGAAGGACAATACCCTCGGCCGACAAATTCTTCTTGGGGGAAGTCATGTTGCGCTCATTCATTGTGGCAGTAATCGCCACCTGCCTGGTGTCCGCCGGCGGGGCCCGTGGAAAGGCCTCGTCTCCGCCGGGCGCCTGGTTTGTGGACTCGCTCATCAAGGTCTTCCCAGACGACGCTCGCGGGACGCACAGTCTGCGCGCTCCGGAGTTCAGGGGCGCACGCAACCAGCACGTAGCCGTGCAGCTTGCCCTTCGTTCGAGCGCTCGACTCCCCGACCTCTCGGTGGAAGTGAAACCGATCGAGGGCGGCGCTGGCCGCCGAATATCGAATGTCGAGGTCCATCGGGTCGCCTATGTGGTGGTAGGCTCGCACACGCCAGACTGCCCACCCGAGGAGCTGGTGGGAGGTGCGCCGGGGTGGTATCCCGATCCGCTCGAGGACTTTCCTTTCGCACTCGAGGCCAACCGTACCACGCCCATCTGGGTGACGATTCACATTCCCGTCGACGCGGCGGCCGGAGTCTATAAAGGCTCGATTGTGGTGCGTTCGGACGGGCGCCTCGTGTCGCGCAAGCCCTTTCGCCTGGAGGTCGTGAGCGCGTCAGTGCCGACGGAGCGGTCGCTCAAGGTCACCAACTGGTTCAGCCTGGATGACAAGACCTCGCGCCAGTTTTACGGCATCGCGGCCTTTTCACCAGAGTGGTGGGAGCTGGTCTCCAACGTCGCCCGCGTGCTCGCGGCACACCGCCAGAACGTGATCCTAACACCGCTGCTCGCGCTCATCCAGCCGAAGGTCGAGGGCGGCAAGCTCTCCTATGACTTCACAAACTTCGACCGGTGGGTGCAGACCTTCAAGCAAGCCGGCGCGATCGGGTACATCGAGGGCAGCCACCTGCTCGGCCGCGCGGGCAGTTATGACGCGCCCCTGGTCGTGCCGACCTTCCAGATTGTCGACGGTAAGCCGCAGAGCGTCTCCCTGCCGCCGGATGATTCACGGGCGGAGGCGTTTCTCTCGGGATTCCTCGCATCACTCGGCGCCCATCTCAAGGAACGTGGGTGGGAGACCTTCTACTTCCAGCATGTGCTTGACGAGGCGCACGGGAACGAGATTTCCTACTACGGAAAGTTCGCCGCGCTCGTCCACCGCCAGATGCCGGGCATTCCCACGATGGACGCCGTCGACGCGGCGCGCATGCCGGAGGCGCTCCAGACGAATTGCGACGTGTGGGTTCCGCAGCTCGGCCGGTTCGATGACCGGATGCCACTCATCGACCAGCGCATTCAGAGCGGACGGGCTGTCTGGTTCTATACCTGTCTGTATCCACAGAAGAGGTATCTCAACCGCTTGATGGACTTCCCCTTAATCAAGGTCAGGCTTCTCCAGTGGCTCGATTTTCGCTACGGATTCACGGGATTCCTGCACTGGGGCGGGAATTACTGGACGCCACAGCCCCTGCTCGACACACAGCCGGTGATCGACAACAATACAGAGCTTCTGCCCCCGGGCGATGCCTTCATCGTCTACCCCGACCGCGAGCATCTGACGGTGCGCAGTTCGATCCGATTCGAGGCGATGCGTTCGGGCATTGAAGACTACGAGATGCTTCGGGCGCTCAAGGAGCGCGATCCTGCCGCCGCCGGGCAGATTGCCGCGAGCGCGGTTTCGTCCTTCACCGATTACGTCCGCAATGTCGCGACTTTTCGCAAGATTGAGCAGAGGCTGCTCGAAGCCCTATCGCGCAATTATTAATAAACGGGACTTACTCGATTCGCGAACAAAAGCGGAAGGAGCGTCAATCGCCTTTTACAAGCCCTCCCGGCCGGCTAAGGGCCGGCTCCGCGCGCCCTTCGACAGCGCCGATTACCTCAACGGTCTCTACTACGCCCTGCTCGAGGGGCGCTTTGTTTTTGACTTTGTCCACCAGGAAGACCTCTCGGCTGAAACGCTTGCGAAGTACCGCGCGCTGCTGATTCCTAACGCTGCTTACTTTCGCGACTCGGAGTGCGCCACCGTGCACGAATATGCGGCGCGGGGCGGGTCGGTGCTCGCGACCTTCGAGACCTCGCGTTATAACGAATGGGGCGAACGCCGAGAGGATTTCGGCCTCGCTGGCGTCTTCGGCGCCAACGCCCTAGGCGAGACCCTCGGTCCGCAGGACAACACGTACATGCGCATCGAGCAACGACACGCCGTGACCAGTGGTTTTGAGGGCACCGAGCTGCTGCCGGGCGCGGAGAGCCGCGTCGCGGTCAAGGCGGTACAAACCCCACCGCTCGTGCTCAGCGTCGTGCCCCACTACCCCTGGTATCCTCCCGAAATGGTCTATCCGCGCGCGACGAAGACGACGGAGCCCGCGGTCATCCTCCGCCAAGACGGCAGGTCACGCATCGCCTATTTCCCCGGCGACATCGACCGCACGTTCTGGTCCCGAGAAACACCGACCTCAGCCTTGTCCTTCAAAACACCGTCCGTTGGGTCCTCGGTGACTCACGGCAGCCGGCGCGAGTCAGGGGAGAAGGCATCATCGAAATATTCGCCTGGGAGACTGAGCCCGGTTACGCGCTGCACCTCCTGAACTATACGAATCCCAACATGACCCGCGGCTTCATCCGGCGCTTCTATCCCATCGGTCCGCAGCAAGTCGAGTTCGACATCGCTCCCGGCAAGACAATCTCTGACGTGCGAGCCCTGCGAGCAAGCCGGTCTCTGCCTTTCACACAATCCGACCGCGCGGTGAGCTTTGAGGTCCCATCGGTCACCGACTACGAAGTGATCGCGCTGACTTAAGTTTCCCAGCCCTCCTTGTGGGTGGACCATGACAGGAAAACAGACCGAGATGAACCGCAGAAACTTTTTGGGGTGCCGGCTGTCGGATTCTTCGGCAATGCCGGAAACGGCATGTTCGCACCGTTGAGGCTCTGGGTGCTGTATGATAGGCCCGCCTCGCGTTCCCACGCGTCAAGCCTATGATTCATCCGAACCGACATGGCCTCGTTATAACTGTTCTGATGCTGTCCGCGCTCGGAAGCGGGCTTCGTGGCGCTGTCATACAGAATCCCGATCAGGCCAGTGACCTGGCGAGCCTGCAGAGGGCATTCAAGCAACCGCCCGAAGACAGCAAAATCATGATGCGCTGGTGGTGGTTCGGCCCCTCCGTCACCCAGGCGGAGCTCGAACGCGAGATGCGCGCGATGAAGGAAGGCGGCATCGGAGGTTTCGAGGTGCAGCCCGTCTATCCTCTGGCGCTGGACGACGCCGACCACGGCTTCCGGAACTACCCGTTTCTCTCGGACGAGTTTATTGAAATGCTGCGCTTCACCTCGTCCAAGGCGCGCGAGCTGGGCTTGCGGATGGATCTGACCCTGGGCAGCGGCTGGCCCTACGGCGGGCCCAGCGTCCCTATCACCCAGGCTGCAGGAAAACTCCGCCTCGAAGCCATAGCGGTCAAGAGCGGGGTCCACAGAGTCCCGCTGCCGTACGCCGCCACCGGGGAAAAGCTGATCGCCGTCTTCCTAGCCAAAGGCGATCCGAAGAGCTTCGCAGGCAAAACCGCGCGGGAGATTTCTGATATCCGAGACGGGACTGTGCGACTCCCCTTGGAGCTTCAGGGGCCACACGTGCTGCTGTTCTTCATCTCCAGCCGGACGGGCCAGATGGTGAAGCGAGCTGCGCTCGGCGCCGAAGGGTTCGTCCTCGACCACTATGATCGCGTCGCGGTGAAGAATTATCTCGAGTCCGTCGGCGACCGCCTGATCGAAGCGTTTGGATCGAATCCCCCGCGCGCCATCTTCTGCGACAGTCTGGAGGTGTATGGCTCGGATTGGACCAGCGACTTCCTGGAAGAATTCCGAAGACGGCGAGGCTACGGCCTTGAACCCTACCTTCCAGCCCTGGTAAGCAGCGTCGGGGAGAAGACAGGAGCCATCCGGCACGATTGGGGCCAGACTCTGACGGAGCTCCTGAGCGAACGGTTTGTCGTTCCGGTCGAGGAGTGGGCCCGCGCGCAC
>QHZK01000415.1 GCA_003224635.1 Acidobacteriota bacterium
GGATTTGACTTTTTCGAGCACGGTCTCGTCCAGGATGTCCATGCCGTAGTTCATGATTTCATAGAGGAGGCGGTCCTTGCTCCCCACGTGGTGATAGAGCCCGGCCTTGGTCAGGTGGACCGCCTTGGCGATGTCTTGCATGGAGGCGCCGTCGTATCCCTTGTCGTAGAAGACGCGCGCCGCGATGCGGCAGATTTCCCGGAGCTTGTCCGGAGATGGTGTCTTCTGCGCCATGGGATAGCGGATGATTGAGCCATCGAGTGATCGAGTCATCGGCCGATTGTGGGGTCGATGATAACACAGACGGCACAGGTAAATTGACGCGCCATGAACTGCGCAGCACCGCCCTTTAGAGCCTGCCCTGAGCGAAGCGAAGGGGCGGCACATGCCGGGCTAAAGCCCGGCGCTACAAGCCGCGGTTCGTTCCGTAGAAGTCGGCGATGGCACGGACGACTGCCCCCTGATGCTCTTCCTTCAACTCCGGGTAAATGGGGAGCGACAGGACTTCGCGGCTGGCGGCCTCCGCCGCGGGAAACTCGCCCGCGCGGTATCCAAGATAGCCGAATGCAGGCTGAAGGTGCAGGGGGCGGGGATAGTAGATTTCAGTCGGAATGCCCCTGGCACGCAGAAACTCTCGCAGACGATCCCGCTCGGAGCTTCGCACCGTGAATTGGTTGTAGACGTGAAAGCAGCCCGGTGGCGCTGCCGGCAGCTTTACGTTCCCATCGAGCGCGGCCTCGTCGAAGAGCGCCCGGTAACGTTCTGCTTTCTCCTGCCGGCGCCGCGTCCAGTTCGCCAGGTGCAGCAATTTCACGCGCAGGATGGCCGCCTGGAGTGCATCCAGCCGGCTGTTCATTCCCAAGACTTCGTGGGAGTACTTTTGACTTCTGCCGTGGTCTCGCAAGCGGCGCAGTTGGTCAGCCACTTGCGCGTCATTGGTTGTGACCATGCCGCCGTCTCCCGCTCCACCGAGATTTTTGGATGGGTAGAAACTGAAACAGCCCGCGGCGCCCAGGCTGCCGACGTGTCTGCCCCGGTAGCAGGCGCCGATGGCCTGAGCCGCATCTTCGACCACCGCCAGTCTGTGCGCCTCTGCGAGTTGCAAGATGGGATCCAGGTCGGCGGCCAGTCCGAACAAATGAACGGGCAGGATGGCGCGCGTTCGGCTGCTGATGGCGGCCTCGATCAGGTTGGAGTCCAAGTTGAAGGTATCCGGCCGGATGTCGACGAGGACGGGCCGCGCTCCCGCCCGAGCCATAGAACCGACTGTGGCGACAAATGTAAAAGGCGTCGTAATGACCTCGTCACCCGGACCGATGCCGAGCGCCTTGAGCGACAACAGCAAGGCGTCCGATCCGGACGCGCAGCCAACGGCGGCGCGAGCGCCTACCAGGGCGGCGATCTCATTCTCAAGGAGCTCGACTTCCGGGCCCAGGATGAACCGCTGGTCCTCGAAGACGCGTGAAACCGCCTCCATGACCTCGTTCTTGATGTCGTCAAACTGGGCCTTGAGATCGAGGAAGGGAAAAAGCGGTTCCCAGTATTGCGATGACTTCACGCTGCTTTGACCATCCATTTGGGAATCCCGGACGCTTGGCAAGGCAGTATACGTCATCTCTATTGGTTTCTGAAGGCGCTGCGGCGCCGGGTAGCGCGCTAATTAGCGCACTACCGCCAGGTCGCCGGGCTTGAGAGCCAGAATGAGGAGGATACCCGCTCGAGACATATTCTTCTGACCCCCAACGTGAAATGCAGCGGACGTCCGCTGTCCTTGGGCCCGTGAACCTCGCGAGCATTGGATCATTACGGATTTCGTTGATTCCTCCTTTCCAGTCCCCATTTCCGACTGGAACCCAGGAACACTCCGGGTTGATTTTCCGAGAGAGATCTGGGGGCAACAAATTTATTCATGCCTGAGCGCCACCATGGGATCGACCTTCGTTGCTCGGCGGGCGGGAATGTAGCTGGCGAGCAGCGCCACGACTGTCAGAGTCAGCGAGACAACAATAAACGTCAGCGGGTCGGTAGGCTTGACGCCATAGAGCAAACTGCCGAGGAAGCGTGCGAGAGGGAGCGCGGACGCGATCCCGATGGCCACTCCGGCCAGTATCAGCTTAATTCCATGCCCCACAACTAATCCCAGCACGTCGCCTCCCCGTGCCCCCAGCGCCATCCGAATACCTATCTCGTTGGTTCGTCTCGCCACCGCGTATGACATGACCCCGTAAAGGCCGACGCAGGCAAGCAACATGGCCAACACGCCGAACAAGCTCGACAGCCCGGTGATCAAGGCCACTTGATTGAGCGACCGGTCCACCAGTTCACTTAGTGTCGTCACCTTGTCGACCGGGAGGTTTTTGTCAATTCCCGCGATAGCCCCGCGCACCTCCCCCGCGATGCTGGTTGGATTTCCCGCCGTGCGGACCTCCAAGTCTTGAGCGCAAGCGCCGAGCTGCGCGACAGCACTGGCTGCCTGCAAGACTGGCAGGAACACCATCTCGGTGGCGTTGTCACCAGGGTTGTTGTACCTCGCGTTTTTCACGACTCCGACCACTTCGACATCGCCTCCATTGAAAAGGGTTTGGAAGTGAAGCGTCCTGCCAATCGGGTTGTGTCCGAAATAAAACCTGCGCACAAGCGCCTCGTTCACAATGGCAACGTGAGGAGCGCCTTCGCTATCTCGGGCACCGAATTCCCGGCCCAGCAGCAAGGTCATGCTCTCGGTCTCGAAATACCGTGGGCCCGCAAGGTTAACCTGCACCGACGTGCGCTCATCCGGTTGGGGCGTGTATCCCGGCACCGTGATACGCTGAATCACTTCCATGTCACTCAGCCAACTGTAAAGCGCGAGACTGGCCGAGTGGACACCGGGGAGAGCGTTGACACGGTCCAACAACTGCCGATAAAGCGCTGGGAGCTGCTCAGGTTTGTATCCCGCCCGCTTGGGATCTATGCTCACAATAAGTACTTTCTCGCGGCCAAATCCCCAATCCTGATTCTCAAGTGCCCGAAGCGCCCGCACGAGGAGGCCCGCGCCGATCAGAAGAAATAAAGATACTGCCACTTGAGAAACAACCAGGAGATTGCTCAGACCCCACTGACCTCCACGGCCAACGGCGGTTCGGACGCTCTCTTTCAATGCTGGCGTAAGATTGCCGTGGATAACGCGTAGCGCTGGAGCCAGTCCAAACAGAATTCCAGTCAGGATACAAACACCGAGAGTGAATCCAAGTATCCTGAAATCCGGACCGACACCGAGGGGCACATAATCGGCTCCGTTCGCAACCCGCGCCGCGAGGGCCGTTGTTCCCCAGCTTGCGAACAATAGGCCCGCAGCCCCTCCGCACAACGCTAACAGTATGCTTTCAGTGAGAAACTGTCGAACCAGGCGCGACCGGCTCGCCCCCAAGGCTTGCCGCACGGAGACTTCCCTTTGCCGCGCTGTGGCGCGAGCCATCAACAGGTTGGCCACGTTGGCGCAGGCGATGAGCAGAACGAGACCCACCGCTGCAAAGAGAATGTACAGAGGCTTTGTGAAACTCTCACGAAGCTCCGACAATCCTTTGCCTCCGGGTGTCAAAACAATGAAGCAATTCTGGATCTCGCGCCATCTCTCGGCGGAAACCTGGCTGCGGACTTGTTCATCGAGGAAAGCACGTAGCAGGGCGCTGACGTTGGCTTGCGCTTGCTGGAAAGTCGCCTCGGGTTTGAGCCGACCTACGATGCCAAGCCAATAGGGTCCTTGCGGGGTCAGAAGGGATTCTTGTTGGCTCACTTGCGGTTGAGTCACAAGAGGCAGCGACATGTCGGGCGGATCGGTTTGAAGCGTCTCTCCAAAGAATCCCGGCGGGGTCACACCTATGACTGTGAACGCGGTACCGTTCACATCAACGGTCTTTCCCAACACCGTGGCATCCTGCGAGAATTGCTTGCTCCAAAAGCGATAGCTAATAACAGCCCCCGGCGCTGCCCCCGCCATGTCGTCTTCAGGGGTAAACAGCCGACCCAAGAGCGGGCGCACTCCCAATACCGAGAAATAGTTTCCAGACACCAACTTCCCAGGGGCACTGCTTGCTGTATTC
>QHZK01000416.1 GCA_003224635.1 Acidobacteriota bacterium
AATTAGATGGACAATATACGCTTCGTCTGCTGGGCCCGCTCAATCGAAGTGGGCGAAGTGTCCTCCTAAGGTTAGCGGCGGCCTGGAGCCTGAGGCGCAACCGTTCCTTTGTCCACTTATTTAGTGGACACCACACTAGAGACATAAACCCCCCTGGACTTCGCCCTCGTCCTCGCCCCTTGGAACGATCCCTGCGGCCGCCGAGCCCGTGATCCAGAGCCCCCTTCTCAAACCCTGGTACGCACCCTCACCCTCCGCGCAACGCACCCTGTACGCAGGCCCATCCCCGCGGTACGCACTTTTTCTCTCGACCCCGGCCGTCCCGCCCGACCGGCCCCTTCCCGCCTTTCCGCCGCCAGCGCTCGACCCCCGCCTCAGCCGCATCCGGAGCGCCTCCGGGCCGCCCTGGCGGGGCACCCTGGCGGCAGCGGAATGGCCAAGTGACAACGGGCATGTGGATGGCAAGCAACCTGGTTTTAGGCCTTGCTAGAACGCCTCCTGCGTATCGGTACGCACCCCTGACCGCCAAGCGCACGAAGCGCACCGTGGCGGGGACCAGCCAGGCGTTGATCCGGTAGCCGTTCAGGGCGAGGCTGGAGGCCGGAGAGAACGTCACCCCGTTCTCCGACACCCCGACCGAGACCTCCGGGGTGGAGGGCGTGGACACCACATCGAAGGACAGGAGGGAGAGATGGAGGGGCGGGTCGAGCTCGAGATCGAAGGTCCCCACGGGAAAAGAATCGCTGCTCACTTGATAGAGGCCGCCGGCTTTTTGGATCGTCCCCGAAGAGGTCGAGAACCAGGCAGCGATCGGACGATATCGAGAAGGAGCGAGTGCTTTTGATATTGATCTGGCCCGACTCTGCCCTCTCCCTGAGGGTGGCGGAGGCGGAGTCGATCCTGACCGAGCCGGTGGTCTGGGCCTGGTCCGTCCCCAGGAAGTCCGAGACCAGGAAGCGGGCGGCGAGGTCCGGGGAAGGGACGCGGAAGGCCCTCTGGCGACGGCCGTTCAGGGCGGAGAGGCGCTTCTGGACTTCGAGCAGGGTCTCCAGCTGGATCGAGGACAGGGACTCGATCACCCCCTGGCCCCGGGCCCGGAGCTCTTCCAGATTCCCTACCATCTGGGAGCGGCTGCCTTGGTCTCCGCCCACAAAGGGATTCTTTTCTCTTGCGCCTCCCGGAAGCGCCGGCGAGGCTTCTCAGCTTGTATGTTATTTAATTAGATCACGATGCACTTGAGAGCGCACCTTCGGGCCCGCGCCCGGCCCAGGCAAAAGGCTGCGGTTGGGCGGGGTTCCCGGCCAAGTAAGTCTGGATGGCTTCTTCTAAGGCTCCCAGGCTCCTCAAGCTTCGTCCCCGGCTCAGTTCTCCCAGCCACGCTCCCGCCCAGCGGAGCCACGAGCCTCCAGCCGGCGGAGGGTGAAGACGAAAGCGTCGACGTCGCTCGAGCCAGGCCTGAGCATAGGCCTGGGTGTGAGTGCCTTCTCGATCGACGATTAAGTGCAGGGGCCAAGCGCCGGGGAACCTTCGCTCGAGGCGGCGAAGAAAACTCAAGAACCCCTGCTCGCGGGCTCGCTTCCGGCTGTCGCCCACCACCGTACGCTCCACCTCCTCCAAGGCCCGCCACCACCCGGTGAGGCTGATCGGCTTCCCTTCCCGGGTCAAGGCTAGGTCCTGGCTCTGCTCTGTGGCGAGGTGCCGGGGGACCTGGTCCCAAGCCAGCGCTAACACCTTGTCAGGCGGATTCAGGTAGAGTCCCACCACCTCGCGGACGGCAGCTTGCACACCCTGAAGACGACCGGCCAGGCGCGGCTTCAGCCCATACAGGTCCCAGATTCTCTGCACCGTCGCCGGGCTGACCCCTTGGGCTCGCGCCAGGCTCCGGATAGTCCAGCGCCGACCCTCGGGAGGTCGGGTGTGAAGCGTAGCTTGGACGATCTGCCGGATCTTGCGAGCGGTGATCCGTCGCCTGGGTCCTCGGCCTGGAGCAGTGGCGGTCAGGGCGGTGAGACCGCCCTCGTGGAAGCGCCGCCTCCAGAACAACACCGTGACCAGCGTGGTGCGCAGGGCACGGGCGACCCCCCGGCTGGAGACCCCAGCGGAGGCCAGCAGGATGAGGCGGGCTCGGAAGGCCACCTGGCGGGGCGTCTGGGGGGCGTCGCGCCAAGCCTCCAGGATGCGCCGCTGTTCCGGGGTCAGGGGGAGGGGGGTGGCCGCCCGGGCCATAGAGCGGAGGATACCACGAGCCCGCCGGCGAGAAGGGAAAATGGGCCTTGACAACAGTGATATAGTTAAAAGTGAATTGTTTGAGCGGTCCCTTGGAAGCGCTGCAGAGCCCCGGTGAAGCCCAAACCCTGAGCCACCGTTCCGAAATCCTGCGCAGGGGTTTTGGACCGGGCTAGCGGCCCTTTTAGGAAGCCTCCCCCAGTGCGGATTGGGCGGCCGGGGAGAAAGGGAGGCCCAGGAGAAACCATGAAGCGAGCGGCGGCCTACTTGCGCATCTCGACCCTCGACCAGCACGTGGAAACCCAGCTCCACGACTTGAAGGCCCTGGCGGAGTCGCGCGGCTTCCAGGTAATCCAGGTCTACGAGGACCGCAGCAGCGGCGTCCGCGCCTCCCGCCCCGGCCTGGATCGGCTCCTGGCGGACGCCCGGCGGGGGAAGTTCGAGGTGGTCGTGGTGTGGGCCAGCGACCGACTGGCGCGATCCGTCACCCACTTTCTGCAGGTGCTGGACGAGCTGAATCACCTGGGCATCGAGTTCGTGTCGTTCCGCGAGCAGCTCGATACGGGTGGCCCGTTGGGCCGGGCGATGGTGGTGATCATCAGCGCCATCGCGGAGCTGGAACGGAACCTGATCGTGGAGCGGGTGAAGGCCGGGTTGAGGAGGGCGAGGCTGGAAGGGCGGCGGATCGGCCGCCCATCCCTGAGCGTGGATCGCGAAGCGCTGGGGCGGGATCGGGAGCGGGGGTTAAGCCTGACCGAACTGGCGGAGCTTCACCACGTGTCAAAAAGCACGGTCAGCCGGGCGCTGTACAACACGCGGCGAGGCGTTCCAAAACCCCTCGCGCAACCCCCTCTCCAAGCTCGTGAAAACACGAGGGCGGAAACCGCCATTTAGACTGTTCCAAAAGGATTAGGTTTTGACGCTGGGTGCGGGCAATCGCGAGTGGGGTCAGGGTGGAGGGCGAAGGCCGGAAACGAAGGGCTCCAGGCGCCTGCTGGCCGACACAGGGGTTGGAAGCCTTGGAGACGCGGGCTGCTTTGCATTGACGAGGACTGGCTACGGATGAGGAGAAAGCAAGGAGCCGGGGCACGCTGAGCTTGACCGCTCAGCGCGTGTCACGGATTTTAGCCTGAGGGTTTCTGCCCTCGGGCACCATCCGGACCACACGCTGGATCTCCTTCCAGATTGTGGTCCGCTTACCGCCGTATCACTCGGCGGAGTGATCGTCAACCTACAGGAGGGGGTTCCAATATGGCCACGAAACGCGACGGAGTCTTCGTCTGGATCACCTGGCTCGCGAAAGTCATGGCGGGAGAACAGAATTGCGAGTGGGCAAGCTGGTTCAAGGCCCACCACGAAAACTACGACAAGGCGCCCAGCGACTTTGACACCGTGAAGTGGAACATCGAACACACGCGCCAACTGCGCCGGCTGCGGCTCGAGCGCAGGAAACTCGGGGAGCGGGTCTTCCTCCAAGGCGAAAACGCCATCCGGCTTACGCTGCCCTCGGGAGTGGTCATCGCCGGCAAACCCGACCTCATTACGCTGCCCGATGGTCAACCCACCGCGCCAAGCGATGGGCAACCGACCACGCTGTGGATTGGGCAGCCGACCATCCACGATGTCAAGACGGGCCGGGAGAGATGTTCGGACCGCATCCAGGTCATGCTCTATATGCACCTTGTTCCGCAGGCCCTTCCGGCCTACGCCGGAACACGACCCGCAGGCTGTGTCGTCTATAACGGTTCGAAGGTTGATATCCCGCCCGAGGCCGTGGGCGCGAAGTTTATCGAGGCTCTGGAGTATTGGTTGGGTGTGATCGCCGCCTTCGAGCCTGCCTTGAAGGTTCCGAGCTGCCACGAGTGCTGCTTCTGTGACATCGCCCG
>QHZK01000417.1 GCA_003224635.1 Acidobacteriota bacterium
GTAACCTGGAACCACAGGTTGTCGAGGTGCTTAAGCTCGACCTTGGGTTGCGTCATGTCCGATCTTCACGCCAACGCTTCGTGTGACTGCGCTCGCGCTTACAGGACTCCCGTACCAACCAGGGGACCGTCACCAGAGTGCTGGGTGCAATTGCGCTTGTCCTGAGCTCCAATTCTACCTAACTCGAATTCGACTTGACAAAATAGATGAGTTATTGATAAAAAAACTACCCGTCACCCGGCCAGGCGACTGCGGGGGAGGTCAGGATGGGATGCAGAAGTGACGGCCGGGACTTGGGATGTGCACTCCGCCCTAATCATATCCCCTGAGTTTATAGGGCGAGCTTTCATCATAAGCTTGCCAGAACCATAACGCCCCTACGAAACAACGATCGCTTGATTGCGCACCCTCGAAACCCCGCCTTTCCGAGGCTGGCATAACTGCCGGCCCAGAGTACGAGAGCGGACTCGAAAATGATGGCCCCACTTCTTGAAGGAGGCCCGATTCTCAGAGGAGGATGCCATGATGAGAAGATGGATGCTCGTGCTCGCAATGTTGATCGTTGGAACCCTTTGCTCGACCGGTTTTCAGGCACAGGTCGAGACAACCGAAAGTCTACCCGGATCGCAACTCAGGCGACCGGTCAACCCGAAGCCCTTCGACAAGTTCAGGGCGCCCGTCTCCGGAACGATCGCCTTTCTCTTCTCCGAGCGAGGCAAGGCGATGCTCCGTGCCTCTTCCCACCCGATGGCGCCGCTCCTGTTGAAGCTGGCGGGCGAACAGTCCGCGGTCACAGGCGTAGCGCCGAGTGCAGGCGCGCTGCCCGGCGCTCCTGACGTTCTTCCGTCCTACCGGCCGCGCCAGACGGGAATCCCCCAGGGGATCATGCCCAGCTCCCCCCTCACCGTGAATAGTGGTTGTGGGACCTCCTGGGGGACGCGCTTCAACTTAGAGCCGGCGCTTGGCACCGTCGGCGCCCCCATCGCGCTGCCCCAAAATGAGGAAACGATTGACGCCCTCGTGGGTCGAGGGCTTTCCGGCGCAGACCTGGTGGTGGAGGGAGCCAATGACTACCGGGGTTTCTTCGGCGCCCTGGGAAACAGCGCGACCGGATATTACGTGCACCGAAGCGGCACCAACTGCGCCACCCAATTTGAGGGAGGAGCACCCTCAATAAACGATCCCCTCGGCCATCCTTTGTTCGGCTTCGGCGACCCGGTGGTGGCAATCGACCCGACGCGCAGCACCGTCTTCGAAGCCGATGCTCGCTTCAACGGACAACCGTTGTTTCCCGGAACAACAGCGATTACCGTGCAACGGACCACGGTATCTAATCTCATCAGTATCACCGCCTGCCCGGACGGGACTCACAACACGAATGCGGCGGCTCGTACTTGCTGGCCAACGGGCAAGGTCCTGAACCCGCTCCCCATGATGACTGACTTTGACGGGATTACGCAGTTGTTGTATGTTAACGATAAGCCTCACATGACCGTGGACGGGCGCGCTTCCGGGACCGGAGCGGGCAACGTGTATGTTACTGCTACCGAGTTCGACTTCCTTACCGGGACGGACTTAGGACTAGGAATCCCCACTCCCTCGAGGATCTGGCTGGTGTCGTGCAAGAACGACGTCTCGGTCTGCTCGGCTCCAATCATTGTTAGCGGTTCGGACACTGGCGCTCAGTTCTCGCACGTGTCAGTGCGGCCGGATGGTATCGTCACGGTGAGCTACGGCGACTTCAATCCGGACCTAAGCGTCGACATTAAGTTTGTCTCATGCAACCCCGCCAATGCCCCTGCCACTCCGTCCTGCAGCCCTGCGGTCCTGGTCACCACTGAGACCAACCCTCTCTTGGGCGAGCATTCACTGTCCTCCAACGATTTCAGGGTCTCGACTTACCCCAAGCACGACCACCGAACAAACGGCGCTAATATTGAGACCTTCATGGTCTGGGAGCGCTGCCACGTCAACCCTTTCATTACGGTCGGGTTCAACATCTACTATGTGTGCCCGAAGTCCGACATCAGGATGGCCGAGTCGGTTAACGGTGCGCCGTTTACCGTGCCTACTACGCCCATCGATAGCGCTGCTAAAGATCAATTTTTCCCCTGGATCAAAACGGACCGTACCACCAACACGGTGAACATCGCTTACTACACAGCGGAGGCGGACTACTTCAGCCACAGGCTCCAGGTCAAATTAGCCCAGATCAATCCCCTCGGGACTCCGCCCGAGCTCCCTGCGGGGACAACGATCATCACTCTATCGGCTGACGACCCTGCGGCCGATCCTGCCTTAGGCGACAGTTTCTTTGGCGATTACATTGGGGTGACAAGCGTGGCGCATCGCGCCTATCTCGGCTTCACCTATAACGTGTACTTCGGCTCTTACGGCGGGACAGGCCACGCCGAACAGAACAACCACGTGGCGCGATTCGATTATTGAGAAAAAGGACGGCGCTGCGAGCGCCTTTATGCCGAGCGTGGAACCGCTTTAGCACTGTGGTTCCACGCTCGGGACTTCCTTGGGGGACGAGGCGCTCAGCGGCACGGTTGAAGCCATGGCCTGACGCCGCCCCTGTCACTGTAATCTTTCAGCCTGAACGGTCACCATTCTCTACCTCGATCATTCTACTCAGGAGGGAAATGACAATGAAGCTGCGAATTGTAAGTTGCTTGCTCGCGAGCGCGTTTCTGTTTGCGGCCGTACTGCAGGCCCAGTCTAACCTACCGACAATCAAACCGTTGTCTAATCCGTCGAATCCATTTGAGAACAGTCTCGTGCAACCTTCGGCGCCGTTTCAGTTTATTCTGTCACCGCAAGGGCGGCGTATCCTCAGGATGGGCGCTCATCCCCTTTCGAAGACGCTGCTGAGGTGGATGGGGGAGGACACAACCGGAGTACCTGACTTTCTCCCCAAAACCTGGAGGAATATGAAGTCAGGCTCGTCAATCTTGCCGCCTGGGGACCCTGCCCTCGGGGCGGGCTGCCTGTCAACGACCGGCCAGTTGTTTAATCTCGAGCCGGCTGCCGGCGACCCCAATACCGGCCTCAACTTCCCTCTGCCCCAGAACGAGGAGTCCGTGGATTTCCTTCCCAACGAGCTGGGCGCAACCGCCACCGGGCCCGACCTCGTGCTGGAGGGCTCGAACGATTTTCGAGGCTTGTTCGGTGGCCTGGGTTCGAGCCTCAGCGGTTACTATGTCCACAGCGCCGGCACCACATCGAATTGCTCCCTGCCTACTTTTGAAGGGGGAATGCCCGCGGTGAGCGCCGGCGGTGAAGACATTTTTGCTTTTGGCGATCCAGTGGTTTCGGCCGACCCGCTTCGCCACCAATTCTTCTACGCGAGCATCGGAATAGGCCCAGCGATAAAGGGCATCAACCTGTACAAAACAACCACGGCCAATCTGATCAACACGGCGGTCTGCCCGGCTGGCACGCACACCGACCTTGATGCCGCGGCGTGCTGGCCCACCTCGATAGGTATCGAGCCGTTTTTCAGCCCAAATCCAAACTCCGCTTTCGATGACAAGCCGCACATGCGGGTGGACGAAGCCCTTCCCTGCGCCCCGGCCGGTTGCACGGGCGCCCAGCACGTCGGAGGAGGGGACGTCTACGTCGCGTACACGTTGTTTAACGCTTTTGGTAAACACGCGCAGATTCGGCTCGTAGCCTGCACCAATAGTCTGAGCGATTGCTCGAACCCGGAAACCATCAGCGGCGACGACTTCAACACCCAGTTTCCACACATCAGCGTCCGGCCCGACGGCACTCTTAGCATCACTTACGTCGACGTGAGCCAAGCCCAGTCGGGTCATCGTGCAGTCCCAACGGGGAAGCTCCAAGCGGGGCTCCGATTCAGCCCACATGCATGGGAGGCTTCCCAGGAGTTCCAGGTCCGCCTCAGTTGGTCCTTGCGGACGCCAACGCAATCCCGCAAACCGACTTCCCTCTATCGGGAGAAGGATTCAGGATCGCCACCTACCCCAAGAACGACTACCAGGTGGAAACCAATCAACACATCTGGCAATACATTGTTTGGGACCGCTGCAAGGTACCCCTATTGTTTAGCGCAACCTGCCCGGATTCGGATGTGATCGCGGTGGCCGCAGATACCGGTGTCGCGGGATCTCCCATCCTCGCACCCGCTTGGTCGCGCGCCTTTGCGGTGGCTAACGCCTCGGGGAAGCACGAGTTCATGCCCTGGATCAGGACCGACGCTTCTCGGAACATCATCAACATCATGTATTACAACAACGTCAGCGATGCTTTTAATTTTAACCACAGGCCGGTAGTTTCGTTACGACAGATCTTGCCGTGCCCGGGAACGGCGCATTGTATCCCCGGCGGGCCGTTTACAGTTACAACCACCCCGGACGAACCCCAAGGGGATAACGTGTACTTCCAGTTTGATCCTGGGTTCGGTGACTACCAGGGAGTGGCCGCTCGCGGGACCGCCACCGGCGCAAGCCGCGCCTATATCGGATATACAGCCAACTACCGACTCGGACTGACCGAGGGGCTTTCGGTCCCAGACGAGGACAACTACATCAGCCAGGCCACCTATTGAACCGCATTACGGTTGGCCGGAAATGACGAGGAGGGAGCCCAAGGTGGCGCCCCCCTCTCTTTCCGTAGGTCTGCTCCACTTGCGAGCTTGGCAGTTGGGTCACAAACCCAAGCTGTGGTCGCGCCCTGACGGCCCTATCTTGGTTGCGATCTGCGTGCCTTCACCAGCCCACAGGTGAAGGTCTGCGCTACCGCCACCCTGCCCCTGCGCCGCCAGGACGCTTGCACGTTCCGCGCCTCGTCGGGTATGCTTCACCTGCTCGAATGGCCACATCGTGCCCGAAGTGCGGCGGTACGAAGACCGAATCGGTACGCGCGGGGCTCCTGTATTGGCTCGCTAACGCGTTCGGGTATCGACTGCGCCTGTGCGGCCGGTGCCGGTCTTATCGGCTCTTCCGCAGAGGCGGAGAGAGTCACGGCTCGCGCTCGCGGGAGCCACAGGAAGAACAACCCTCCCAGGCTCAGCCGACGGCAACCGCGACGGCGGCGGCCGAGGCTCAGGCTGCGCCCGCCGCGTCCGAATCGAGTCCATCCCAAGAGCAGCCGCGCGAGAGGACCTACTCTTGCCCTCGTTGCGGCAGCAAAGATTACCGAAGGTCGCGGCGGCGCTGGCTCGAGCGTCGCCAAGGCAGCCCGCCGATGTTGCGCTGCCGGAGTTGCAACCACCGTTTCCCCCTGCCCGGCTATTAGAGGTCCACTCGTAGAGGACCTTGAAGGAACACCCAATTTGAAGATTGCGACCGAACCTCCGCCCTCGTGAGCGTTTCGTTCGCACTGGTCTTCCCCGTAGCGCCGGGCGGCTTGCCCGTTGCGCGCGGCGAAAGGACAGCGATGCCCACGTTACAATTTCTTGGCGCCACCGGGACCGTGACCGGCTCGAAGTACGCGCTCGAGGCGAACGGCGAGCGCCTGATGATCGACTGCGGCCTGTTCCAGGGCGAAAAGGAGCTGCGCCTGCGCAACTGGAACCCGCTCGCGATCCCGCCCTCGAGCATCCGCTGGCTGGCGCTGACGCACGCGCACCTCGACCACGTTGGCTACATTCCCCGTCTGATCAAAGACGGCTTCCGCGGGCAGATACTCGCCACCGCCGCCACCATGGACCTGGCGCACCTGATCCTGCCCGATTCCGGTCACCTTCAGGAAGAAGACGCCGCCTACGCCAACGAGAAGGGCTTCAGCAAGCACCAGCCTGCCTTGCCGCTTTACACTTACGCGGAGGCGATGAAGTCGCTCGAATCGTTTCGCGCCGTCGACGAGTCCAAACCCTTGGAGCTTTCTCCGCACTACTCCCTGAGGTTCTTTCGCGCCGGACACATTCTGGGCGCGCGCATGATTGAGGTGACGGTCAAGGAAAACGGCAGCGCGCGTCGAGTGCTCTTCTCGGGCGACCTCGGGCGCCATCATCAGGTCATCATTCGCGAGCCTGTGGTCCCGGACAGTCCCGACTTCCTGCTGTGCGAATCGACCTACGGCGACCGCCTGCACCCTACCGATGACTTTCGCGCCCGCCTGGCCTCGATTGTGGAAGCGACGGCGGCGCGCGGCGGCACGGTGGTGATCCCGTCGTTCGCTGTAGGGAGGACGCAGGAACTGCTCTACGTCTTCCGCGAGCTGGTCACGCAGAACAAAATGCGTGCGCTGCCCATCCACGTTGACAGTCCGATGGCCATTGACGCCACCGACCTTTATCGCCGCCACCACGAGGACCATAACCTGGAGACCGACGAACTCGAAGCTCACGGGCTCAGACTTTTTGCCCAGCCCAACGTCCACTTCGACCGTACCGTGGAGCAGTCCAAGGCGCTGAACGACGCGCGCGAGCCGTGCGTGATCATCTCGGCAAGCGGCATGGCGACCGGGGGCCGCGTCGTTCATCACCTCGAGCGCTGCTTGCCCGACCCGCGCCACACGGTCCTCTTCGTGGGATTCCAGGGAGCGGGAACGCGCGGCCAGATCATCCAGTCAGGCGCGCAGTTCGTGAAGATGCACGGCGCCCAAGTCCCCATCCGCGCCCGCATCGAGACCCTGGAGAACTTGAGCGCCCACGCCGACTACGGCGAAATCCTGGGCTGGCTCGGTCGCTTGCGGAAGCCCCCGCAAAGG
>QHZK01000418.1 GCA_003224635.1 Acidobacteriota bacterium
GGGCGGCCGAGCGCATCCGTACCCTCCTGGGCCCCCAATTGGTCGGAGAAATCTCCCTGCCTCCAGACCATCTCAGGGAGTGTGGTATAGTTGCCGGGACTAAAATCTCTGGTCCGAGCTCCCTCGTAGGTGGCAAAAAAGAAAGTTTTGTTTTTGCGGATCGGGCCGGACAGCGCGCCCCCGAAGTTATTCTGGTTGTACCGCCCCTTCCCGTAACCAAAGGCATTGGCCGCGGCGCCGTTTGACTTGAACAGGCTGTTCCCGTTGAATTCGTAGGCGGTGCCGTGAGCAGTGTTGCCGCCGGATTTCACCGAAAAGTTAAGAACAGCGCTGCCCGCCCCCGCATAATTGGCGCCGATGTTGCCAGTGACCAGGCTGAATTCACTGACCGACTCAGCGCTGGGCGTCAGCTCGACGGGCGCGCCCGCGAGGTAATTGCGCTCGATCGCGATACCGTCCACCTGAACCTCGAAGCCGAACGTCTGGCCGCCGTTGATGGCGCCGGTGAACGTGCCTCCCGTTGTGCCCGGCAGGCTGTTAAACACAAATGACGACGGTTGCCGCTGATCGGTGTCGATGATCACCGGCCAGGTCTCGAATTCCTTGGGAGATACGTCGGTGTTGATCTCGGGCCGCGTCTGCAGTTCCTCAGCGTGAGCGGCAACCGTGACCGATTGACTGGCCGTGCCGACCTCGAGCGCCACATCGACATTCACCGTGCCGCTCACCGGAACGCGCACGTTGTCGATCAACGCCTGCTTGAATCCCTCCTTTGTGGAAGCAATATTGTAGATTCCGGGCGGCAGATTGGTCACGCGATACGTGCCCGTCCCCGTGCTGGTCGTGGAGGTGTGGATGTTGGTGGCAATGTTCGTGACTTTGATTTCCGCACCCGGCACGGCCGCACCGGAGGCATCACTCACCGTTCCTGTGATGGCTCCACGTTCGGTCTGGCCCTGCATGCTCACGAGGGGAAGAAAAATGCCAAGCACGAACACGCGCCAAGCCCGGCTCAAGAATGCCTTAGAAGTCATTGAAAATACCCCTCCTTCTTCGACCATAGACCAAACGCTGGATGTTCGACCACCAGAAACCGAGATCATTCGCCCCTCAGTAGCGGGCGAAACGTTTAGTCCGGAATTTCCATAATCGGCCTCCGTCGTACCGGTAAGATATAGCTGACCGCCTGGGAATGCAATGGTCAGTCGGGTTCGTAGGCGGGGGCTTCCACGGGCCAGCGAAGGGGTCATTTCGGCCGCTCTAAGCTGGCTGACTGGGAGTTGGGGAGCAAGCCGCGTCGTTTATGACGATCTACATTGGCCGCGAACCCTTGACGCGGATTTGGACGCTTCGGGGAAAATCAGCAAGCGTCACCCGGGCAAAAACCAGTGAAGGAAAGTGGCGTGTCAGCAGCGACCAGCAGAAACCCAGCCAATAATGCGACTTGCCGCAACTCGCCATCCGAGCTCGCTATGTCTTCCCCCCAGCCCCGTATCGGTGATCCGGCTGAGCGCCGCGGGGCGCGACACGAAGATGTCCCTCTTCGAACTCCGCTGCTCGCGGGCTCGCTATTGCCCTGTGGGTTGCTGGACTCGGTTGTGATCGCTGCGGGACTCGTTCAAGATGGCCTGTTGCGTGCCGCCCTCGAACAGGTTCTGTTCGCAGACGACGAAGTCGGCTTTGGGTCCGATGTAGATGCCGACCGTTTGCGTGGCCTGCGGGCCTTGGCGGGTGTCGCGGATGGTATTTGAGGCAAAAGTGAGGTTCTTGGTCTCTCCCTCGATGCGCACTCCGTAGCCGCGCCCGCCCGGGCGACCATTGTCCGCGATTTTGTTCTCGCGGAAGACGTTGCGGCTCGCGGCGTTGCGCTCCCGCTCATCGCGAAAGTAAATCCCCGCCCGCGCGTTGCCGGTGACGACATTTCTGACAAAGGTGTTATCTGTATCCTTGTGACCCAATGAGATCCCATCCTGGCCATTGTTCCACGAGCGGTTGTCTTCGTACCTGGCGTGCTGGACGCGCCAGCAGAGAAACAGGCCATCCTGGCCGTTGTCGTGAACCCGGTTGGACCGCACCAGCCCATACAGCGCGCCCGTCCCGAGATGAATGCCGAGGAAGGCATTTCCGTACGACTCGCAGCTTTCAACCTCCGGGTGCTCGACGAACTGCGTGCTGATACCGTCGCCGGGGAAATTACGCGCCACCGAGTTCCGGATGGTCATGCGCTTGGAGTGAAAGAAGTAGATGGCGGCGGCCTGGCAACCGTCCAGGGTTGCACTCGAGTCGCGGCTGCCATCCGCCGTGAGGTCTTCGACGCGGACGTCCTCAACTTGGTAGCCCGCGAGGAGAGGAAAGGTGTTAAAGACTTCGCCGTCGTTGGCGACGGAGTAGTCCATGTGGAGGAAACGATCGAAGCGAAGCGTGTTGCCGTCGATGCTGACGACGGTGCGGATGCTGGGTGTCCAGCCGGAGCGCTGCTCCTTATCGACGATGGTGACGCCCATGCCGGGCGCGAAGCCGCGCGCGTCCTCAACCGTGGCGACGAACTCGCCATAGTCGGCGTCAACTCTCAGTTTGCTGCGCACTCCTGGCGCTTTCTTCAGGATGGTTTTCTCCGGGCCTTCACCGCGCAAGGTCAGGTGGCTCGCCAGTCGCACCGAATTGCGCAAGGTGTAGGTCGCAGCCTTGATGACCACGATTCCGCCGCCCGCTTTCGCGACGCGGTCGACGGCTTTTTGGATGGCGACGTTATCCGTGCCGATGATGTCGGCGTTGGCCGGGCCTACCGTAACCGTCATGTGCAGCTCCTGGGCCGGGAGATGTCGCGAGAAGGTCAGTCCTGGGATGACCCAGAGAAGGAGTGCAGGAAACCGAAGCGATGATTTACGAAATGGCATTCGCATGGCAGGCGGCCCAAAGAGGAATTTATCCCGTCAGAACTCGTCAATACCCCGAAAAGGGTACAGAATTCGGCTTGACAAATCAAGTCCTGGCGAGGGGCGGTTACTTATCCGTACCGGCGAGGCGCTTCTTCGTGACGGCGAGCATCTCGGGGCCGCCCGCTCAGATTGCCGTCCGCGCCGGGCTGAGTTACTCGTTTCCACTCAATATGGCGGAGGTTGTGTGCGGGAACGGCTCCGCGACGTTTCGCCAGGCCTTCCTACCCGACACGACACCAGAATTTGGCGAGGCGTCCTTCGAATGGAGAGTCGAGGCCAAGAATTGGAGATGAGCTCGCCTGGCGGTCTAGGACGTGGCAGTGAGCGCGGACTTCTATTCGCAGGGAGACTGTGCATGCAGACCACCCGAACTTCTCTGCTTTTCCAACTGAGGAATCTGTTTCGGCCATCTTACCGTATACATACGTTAGGATTAATACCGCAAAAAAACCCTTCCAATTTCAACTTCTACGTCGCGCACCCGTGGCAATTTTTCTCCTTGACACGCGGTAGGCGGGTATCCTAGATTTATAAGCTGCACGGTAGGGCAATCAGCCTTCCAGAGTCCGGGAGCGAGGACTGACAGGCGGTGCAAGTGGTTGTCCACGCCTCGTTCCAGGTTGCCCCCAGCGTGGGGACCCGAGGTTAGCCTTCGGGCGGACCGCTCTTTGACAATTGAGTTGAGCATGCCACGTCAATGCACTGGGTTTTTTGCGGCCCAGAGTTGGTTTCAACTCTGCGGCTCGTGCAAGAACTGAAGTGCAAAGCTGAGCGACATGTTCCGCTCCTGTGGCCAGGGACGGGACATGCAATATTCTCCTGCTCCGCGGTGTACGGGCAGGGGAACTCCCAAGTTACGGCACGCAGCGTCCGAAGGGGCTGCTGTGTGCAGGCCAAGTTTCAAAC
>QHZK01000419.1 GCA_003224635.1 Acidobacteriota bacterium
GCCATGAAATACAAGCACTCGGGCAAGGGGATTGGCGAAATCGGCCGCGAACTCGGGGTGGACTACATCCTGGAAGGCAGCGTGCATTGCGCGGATGAGCGCGTGCGCGTCAACGCCCAGCTCATCCAAGTCAGCGACCAGGCCCACCTCTGGGCAGACACCTTCGAGCGCCTGTGCACGGACGTCTTCACCACACAGAAGCAGGTGGCGCGGCTGTTCGCGCAGTCCCTAGCGGTCGAGCTGCTGCCGGCGCCGGCATAGGGCGCGGTGGGCCAGTTTGGCTCTGTAGCGGCGGTCTGCGACCGCCGAACGGCGCTCATAGAGCGCCGCTACAGCGAAACTGACCCACTGCCCACCATTCCTACCATTCCTACCATTCCTCGGCCTTGAATTGGCGCATCTCAAAGTGCTATGTTCTCTATTTAAGACCCGAAGTAACCTCCTATCTTCACCAGCGCTCGCGTCTAACAGAGGACTCACATGCCAATGAACCTTACCCACAAAATCCTCAAGGAACACTTGGTGGAAGGTAAGCTCGAGCCTGGCGCGGAAATCGGCATCAAGGTGGACCAGACTCTAATCCAGGACGCTACCGGCACCATGGTCTGGCAGCAGTTTCACTCCTTCGGTATCCCGCGCATCAAGGTGCCGCTGTGCGTGACTTACGTGGACCACAACATCCTGCAGACCGACTACCGCAATCCGGACGACCACCTGTTCCTGCAGACCATGGCGGCCCGGTATGGCGCGATCTTTTCCCGGCCCGGCAACGGCATCTCCCACTTCTGCCACCTTGAGCGCTTTGACGTTCCCGGCCAGACGATGATCGGCTCGGACAGCCACACCTGCTCGGCGGGCGCGATGGCGATGCTGGCGATCGGCACGGGCGGCGCCGAAGTGGCCGCGGCAATGGCCGGCGAGCCGTTCTACATCCCGTGTCCTAAGGTCGTGCGCGTGAATCTGGTGGGCAACTTTGCGCCCTGGGTCTCGGCGAAGGACGTGATCCTCGAGTTGCTGCGCCGGCTCACCGTCAAGGGCGGCATCGGCAAAGTGATGGAATACACCGGTCCCGCCTTAGAGCGCATCGCCGTCTACGAACGCGAGACCATCTGCAACATGACGCAGGAACTCGGCGCGACTTCCGGGCTCTTCCCCTCCGACGAGATGACCCGCCGGTTCCTCCGCGCCCAGAAGCGGGAACAGGACTGGAAGCCGCTCGCGCCCGATCCCGGCGCCCGGTACGACGAAGAAATCGAAATTGACCTCGGCCAGCTCGAGCCGCTGATCTCGAAGCCCAGCAGCCCCGACAACGTCGTGCCCGTGCGCGAAGTCGAGGGCACGCCGGTGCGCCAGGTGGCCGTGGGATCGTCGGTGAACTCGTCTTATCGCGACCTGGCTGTGGTCGGCGCCATCCTGCGCGGGAAGCACATCGCGCCCAACCTTCACATGACGCTTTCGCCCGGCTCGCGCCAGATTCTCATCAACATTCTGAAGAACGGCTACTACGCGGACTACATCGTGGCCGGCGTGCAGGACCGAGGCGTGGCCTGCGGGCCGTGCATCGGCATGGGCGCCGCGCCTCCTTCAGGCGGCAACAGCGTGCGCACCTTCAACCGCAACTTCAAGGGCCGCAGCGGCACGGAGGACGACTACGTTTGGCTGTGCTCGCCGGAGACGGCTGCAGCCACCGCCATCACCGGCGTCATCACGGACCCGCGCAAGCTGGGCGCGCCGCCTGAGATCGAGGAACCGAATGAGTACGTCCTCTACACGCAGGACTTTCTCCCGCCGGCGGTGAACGGCCACAAGGTGGAAATCTTCACCGGCCCCAACATCGTTCCCCCTCCGCCCGTCCAGCCGGTGGCCGCCTCCCTCAGCGGCCGCGTCTTGCTGAAGCTCGGAGACAACATCTCGACCGACCACATTTTGCCCGGCGGCAATGACGTTCTTCCGCTGCGCTCGAACATCCCGGCCATCAGCGAATACACTTTCCGCTACGTCGATCACACGTTCCCCAAGCGCGCGCAGGACGCCGGGGGCGGCTTCGTGGTCGGAGGCGAGAACTGGGGACAGGGCTCGAGCCGCGAGCACGCCGCCATCGCGCCCATGTACCTCGGGGTCAAGGCGATCCTCGCCAAGTCCTACGCGCGCATCCACGAGTCGAACCTGGTGAACTTCGGCGTCGTGCCGCTGCGCTTCTTGAACCCCGCCGACTACGAGTCGATCGAGCAGGGCGACGAACTCGAAATGCCTGACGTCCGCGCCGCCATCAGCGCGGGCCGGCCCGTGGTGGCCCGCAACAAGACGCAGAAGGCTGAATATAAGCTCGTTCCCAAGCTCTCGCCGCGCCAGGTCGAGATGCTGCTCTCGGGCGGCCTGACGAATTACCTCAAGAAAAAGTGGGCCGCGCAGCCCGCGCGGGCGTAGCCCACGGGTACGACGCAGCGTTAGCCGCAACCCGAACGAGACTCTCTGTGTCCTCCGTGGCTTCAAGGCTTTACCACAGAGCGCACGGAGCGCCTCCGTGGCCTCCGTGTTGAGGGCCTTGTCACCTCGGAGGACACAGAGCCACTACTGACACGAGGAGATTTCCAGCGGTACGAGAAGGAATTGACTGCTAGTAGTGCGGAGGACTCATGCGCAGAAAAGTGACCGTGGTTGGCTCGGGGAACGTGGGCGCAACGGTGGCCCATCGCCTGGCGGACAAGCAGCTCGCCGACGTGGTCATGATCGACATCCTGGAAGGCGTCCCGCAGGGCAAGGGACTGGACCTGCTCGAAGCCGGGCCCATCGAGGGCTACGACGTGCGCGTGAGGGGCACCAACAATTACGCCGACACCGCCAACTCCGACCTGGTGGTGATGACCGCCGGTTTCCCGCGCAAGCCCGGCATGAGCCGCGACGATTTGCTCAAGGCCAACCACGACGTGGTGAAGAGCGCGATCGAGCAGGCGGTGAAGTATTCGCCGGACTCGATTCTGATCGTGGTCACCAACCCGCTCGACGCCATGGCGCAGACGGCTTACAAGGTCAGCGGGTTTTCGAAGAACCGCGTCATCGGCATGGCGGGCGTGCTGGATACGGCGCGCTACCGGACGTTTATCGCCGAGGCGCTGAACGTCTCCGTGCAGAACGTGCAAGGATTCGTGCTCGGCGGCCACGGTGACGCCATGGTCCCGGTGCCGCGCTACACGACCGTGGCGGGAATCCCCGTGGGAGAGCTCATGCCGAAGGAGCAGCTCGACCAGATCATCACGCGCACGCGCTCGGGCGGCGTCGAGATCGTGAACCTGCTCAAGGCGGGAAGCGCCTACTACGCGCCGTCCGCCGCTGTGGTCGAGATGATTGACGCGATTTTCAACGACCGCAAGAAGATCCTGCCCTGCGCCGCGTACCTCGAAGGCGAATACGGCATCAAGGGCCTCTTCGTCGGCGTTCCGGTGAAGCTCGGCGCTCGCGGCATCGAGCAGATTATCGAGATCAAGCTGACGCCGGAAGAGCAGGCCGGGCTTCAGAAGTCAGCCGCCGCGGTCAAGGAGTTGGTGGAGGTCATCAAGGTTTGATGTCTTCCTTAACGCGCATCCCCCTCACCCCCAGCCCTCTCCCGCGAGGGGAGAGGGAGTTAAATTAAGACCCGAATTAAATAACAGTGGCCCTCGCCCCTTGCGGGAGATGGGTGGCCGAAGGCCGGGTGAGGGGTTGTTCCTCCTCTACCGTCGCTCACTTCAGCTCGACGATTTTCACCGCATTCATCACCACAGGCGTGCGCGGGCGGTCGCTCCCGTCGCGGGGGACGTTCGAGATTTTGTCGACCACGTCCTGTCCCTTGACGACCTCGCCGAAAATCGTATGGCGCCTGTTGAGCCACGTGCTGGCGGCGACGGTGATGAAGAACTGGCTGCCGTTAGTGTTCGCGCCCGCGTTGGCCATGGCGAGCTTGCCGGGCCGGTCGAAGGCGAGGTCCTTCGCGAATTCGTCTTCAAAGTGGTAGCCCGGACCGCCGGTCCCTGTCCCTTGCGGGCAGCCGCCCTGGATCATGAATTTGGGTATAACACGGTGGAAGACCAGCCCGTCGTAATAGCGCCGCTTGGTCCGCGCAAACTCCTTCGCGCCTTCGGCGAGGCCGCGAAAATTTTCGACGGCCTTGGGAGCTTTGTCGGGAAACAGCCGGCAGGTGATTTCACCCAGCGTCGTTTCGAGAATAGCGTAGAGACCCGGTTTCAAGTCGCTCACTGTTTTTCTCCTGAGGGAGCATCAGGCGCAGGCGTGACAGGCTTGCGCGCGGGCGCGGCGGGCTTCTGGCCTGGCGCTTTCACGGTGACGATCGTGACCTTGTTGATCACCACAGGCGTGTTGGGCTTGTCCTGCGCGTCGCGCGGCGTCTCGCTGATGGCGTCCGCCACTTGCTGGCCCTCGACCACTTCGCCGAAGATGGAGTAGTGCTGGTTCAGCCGTTCCTGGCGCGCCACGGTGATGAAGAACTGCGAGCCGTTGGTGTTCGGGCCCGCGTTGGCCATAGCCAGGCGGCCGGGCTGGTCGAAGGTCAGGTGCGGGCTGACCTCATCCATGAACTGGTAGCCGACGCCGCCCCTGCCGTTCCCCAGTTGATCCCCGCCCTGGATCATGAAGGTCGGGATAACGCGGTGAAAGGTGAGGCCGTCGTAAAAGCGGCGGTGCGTCCACACTTTCTGCTTCTCGTCGTACCATCCCTTGGTCCCGTTCGCCAGCCCGACGAAATTCTCGACCGTGGCCGGCGCTTTGTCAGGCAAGAGCCGGCACACGATGCGCCCCATGGTGGTGTCGAACACGGCGTAGAGTCCCGGCGGCTGGTTGAGTTTGATTTGAGAAGTTGCCGCGCGAGCCGATGCCGAAGCCGTTTTCTTGGGCGCCTGGGCATAAAGCGAGCCGCCGGCGAGGGCAGCCAACAGCAGCGTCCGCAAGACCACGATTGATACTTGCTTCATCGTTCCTCACTTTCTGGATTACATGCGGCCGGATTGCATCCGGCGCGCCACGTCCTCCACCTGGCGCATGACGCGCAGGACGTTGCCGCCCAGAATCTTTTCCAGGTCCGACTCGCTATAGCCACGCCGTGCCAGCTCCCAGACCAGGTTCGGGATTTTCGAGCAGTCTTCCAGGCCGCGCGGGATCGAGTCAACGCCATCAAAATCGGAGCCCAGACCGACGTGGTCCACGCCGCCTACTTTCACGGCGTGGTCGATGTGATCGGCGATGCGCTCGAAGCCGGGCGTCGGGAGGTTCGCTTCGTACTTTTGCCTGACCTTCGTCTCATCGGCGTAACTCAAGTGCTTGCCCTCTTTCTTAAGTCTCTCCCGCTCCGCCTCCACCTCGGCGTCCATCGGCGCGGAGACAGTCTTGTAGGCGTCGGCGAAGGTTTGATCGACAAACGCGGAATAAAAATTGATATCCATGACGCCGCCATTCTTGGCCAGGGCGCGGATCATGTCATCCGTCATGTTCCGCGGCCTGTCGCACACGGCGCGGCAGGAGGAATGCGACGCGATGACGGGCGCCCTGGTCGCGGCCAGCGCGTTGTAGAACGTCTTGTCGGAGACGTGGGAAATGTCCACCATCATGCCCAGACGGTTCATCCGTTCCACCACTGCGCGCCCGAAATCCGTCAGGCCGTTCCACTGCGGCTTGTCACCCGACGAGTCCGCCCACTTGGTGTTCTTGGTGTGCGTCAGCGTCATGTAGCGGCAGGTCGTCCTCGATGATGTGGCCGCCTTCGACCCCCATCAGGACCGCGATCTTCCTCTGGCCGTGGATGCGCACGATGTCGTCCGCCGTGCGCGCGAGCTCGAGCGCGTCCGAATGGCCTGCCACCTGGTCGTTCACCACGTCGATCAGGTCGAGCGCGCGGTGGATGAGGTCCTGCGGCGGCCAGCCGACGTCGACCCAGATCGAGAAGAACTCCGCGCCGAGATGCCCCTGGCGCATTTTCGGGATGCTGATCATGTAGGGACTGTTTGGATCGGGCAGGTCGTAGCCCTCGTCGAGCATCATCTGGGGAGTGTCGGCGTGCGTGTCGATGATGATGACGCGCTCGAGCACGCGGTCGGCGACGCGCTTGGCCTCGGCATCCGACCGTTCCTTCGCGGCCGCGAGAGTGAGAACGCAAACCGGGAGGACCAGCAGCCCGACCGCTGAGCGCAGGGTACGCGGATAGAGAATCGCCATGAGAATGTGAGGGGCCCTTTGGCT
>QHZK01000412.1 GCA_003224635.1 Acidobacteriota bacterium
CTCGAGAACCTGGCCTTGCGGCAGCAGCTCACCGTCTACAAACGAACGGTGACCCGGCCGCGACTCCGCACGATTGATCGCATCTTCTGGGTTGGGCTGGCCAAGGTCTGGGCCGGGTGGAGGCGGCCCCTCGTCATCGTTACCCCTGACACCGTTCTGCGGTGGCAGCGGCGCCGGTTCCGTGAGCACTGGACCAAACTCTCCGGTCGGCCCACCCGAGGTCTCCCGCCGGTCAACCCGGAGATCGCGGCCCTTGTCACACGAATGACCGCGGCCAATCCTCTCTGGGGCGCTCCGAGAATCCATGGGGAGCTCCTGAAGCTCGGCTTCCACGTGGCCGAGCGCACCGTCTCCCGGCTCATCCCGAAGCGCCGCGCACCTCCCTCGCAGACCTGGCGCACGTTCCTTACCAATAACGTCCCGGATCTGGTCTCCCTCGATTTCTTCACCGTTCCTACCGCGCGCTTGCGCGTCCTGTTCGTCTTTTTCGTGCTCGCTCACGATCGCAGGCGCGTCCTCAACTTCAACGTTACCGAGCATCCCAGCGCTGCTTGGACGGCCCAGCAGATCGTGGACGCATTCCCCGACGATTCCGCCCCGTCCTATCTCCTCCGCGATCGCGACTCAATCTACGGCCACGCCTTCCGCCAACGCGTGAAGGGCATGGGCATCAGTCCCTTGAGGGTCGAACGTGGACCACCTGATTGATCCCACATTTTCGTTTTGAGAGGTGAACGGACCGGGCCATAATCGCGTCACACCCGCAAGAAATGCGGGTTCCTGGGGTGCCTCGCTGGTGCGGAGGGCATCATCCAGTGGGTGACGCGAAATCAAGCCCGATTCGCCTCTCGTTCAATCCCCAACTTCGCGTCGAGTTCCGCGGCGCTACGGTCACCTCCGATGCTGGGCTGTTGCTCCCGCGCGAGTTGGACGAACGTCTCGGCCTTGATGCCCTGATCGAACGGCACCTCACCGATCCGCGCACCGGACACAATCGGCAATTCCCGTTGCCGGACCTCGTCCGCCAATCGATCTACAGCCGCCTGGCGGGCTACGAGGATACCAACGACGCCGAGCGACTCGCCGAGGATCCGGCCTTTCGGATGCTGGCCTCCCGCGAGCGGCGGGAGACGAGCGTCGCGCTCACCTCGACGCTCCACTGGTTCGAGACGGACGTTCTCACGCAAGAGCGGAACTACCAAGGGCTCTCGCGCCTCAACACGGCACTGATCCAGCACGCTGCGGCGCGATCACCGAACCGGCGGGTGACGCTCGATATCGACAGCTCCGAGAGTCCAGTGCACGGGGCGCAAGAGCAGTCCGCCTACAACGGCCACTTCGAGTCCGTCTGCTACCATCCCCTGTTCGTCTTCAACCCGGATGGCGACTGCCTCGCGGCCAAGCTCCGGCCGGGCAACGTCCACAGCGCTGACGGGTGGGACGACGTGCTCCTCCCCATCATTGACCGGTACCGCGCGCAGGGCCAGACCGTCGTCGTTCGGGCGGACGCGGCCTTTGCGCTGCCTGCCCTCTACGAGGCGCTGGAACGCCGGGGGGTGAGGTACGCGATTCGGCTGCCGGCCAATGATGTCCTGGAGCGGACCATTGAAGATCTGCTCACTCGGCCCCGCGGCCGGCCGAGCTACGCGCCGCTCGTCCGGTACCGCAGCTTTCACTACCAGGCCGCCTCCTGGGACCGACCACGACGAGTGATCGCCAAGGTCGAGCATCATCTCGGGGAACTCTTTCCTCGGGTGGGCTTCATCGTCACCACCCTGACCGGGACGAACCAGGCCGTCGTCCGCTTCTACAACCAGCGCGGGACGGCGGAGCAGTGGATCAAGGAGGGCAAGGAAGCCACCCATTGGACGCGCCTCTCCTGCCACCGCTTCCGGGCCAATGAGGTCCGGCTGCTCCTCGGGGTGATCGCCTATAACCTCGGCAATCTGCTGCGCCGGCTGGTCTTGCCGGTCGCCATCCAAAGCTGGTCCCTCACGAGCCTCCAGCACCGGCTGTTCAGGACGGGCGGACGCCTCATCCGGCATGCTCGGTACTTCACCCTGCAACTCGCCGAAAGCTACTTGACGGGGAACCTCTTTCGTCAGATTCTCCAGCGCATCGAGCGACTCGCGTGGCGCCCCACGTGATTGGGACCCCCACGTCGGGTGCAGGAGCGGTGAGCAGGGGGCCGAGGCAGCGGAGGTGTCTCTGACGGGACACTCGGAGTGACCACGCTCACGAGCACGCGGCCCCGGACGGTACGTGCGCCGCGAGAATGACGTCCGTCAACGTGTCGCAACGGATGCACGAGCTGAGCGACGGGATGATGCGCCTGTTCAGCGCCACGAAGGCGGGTTGGAAGAGGTTCATATTGGAAATCCCAGCTTATATGCAATGGGCACTCGAATTGGCGACTCCCGCTGAGATCAAGGTCATCGTGGACGTGGCGCGGAGAGCGATTGCGGCGCGTGATCGGGAGACTCTAAAACTCCCGAGTATCGGGGTGAATACACAAGGCAGTGCGGGGAATCGCTCATCGTCTATAATCCCAACCTCTAAAACTCTAGCTGCTCAATAACTGAGTGGCGCATGGCGAAGCCGTGCGAGAACACGCGATGGGGAAACGGTGATGGCTGCGTCAGCACTCGGAGAGGCGTTCGATGCGGCGATGAAAGCGCTGAAGGATCAAGGGCCACGGCCCAAGCGGATGACGAAGGACTTCGAGTCCGCCTCAGCGCTCATGACGTTCCTGAAGGCGCTGCCCGTCGAGCGGCAACCCGAGGCGCGCATCATCGGATGGGGCGATCCCGAGATGATGAAGACGAATTTCCACGGTTGGCGCCTGGCCTATCGGGTCGAAACCGAGAAGCCATGAAGCGAGTCCTTTGGGCTGCGTTGATCCTTGCAGGCTGCGCGGCGCATGTGCCACTCGCTGATCTAGAACAGGATTCTGCCTCGAAGACGTTCGCCGCGCCGTCTGGTAAGGCACTGATTTATGTCGTTCGAGAAAAGCGAGTGGACACTGGAAAGATGTTCCGCGTCGTCGAACGCGCGACACTTTTCCGCATCAGTTTGGACCGTCGCGACCAAGGGGATTTGTCGGATGGAACCTACTACGTCTTTACCGTCGATCCTGGTCTACATTCTGTTACGGCGACGGGGCGTGAAAACCAAGAGAGCATTCAGATTCAGGCCAATGTAGGGAGCGTCTATTTCGTTAGTGTGCGGGCGAGAATTGGCGGCAAGGACTTCGCGCCAGTCAACGTGTCCTTGCTGTCCGATGACACGGGCAAAGCGGCAGTCCGTGCATCGAAAATGGCGAGCCGTGAACCTCGCGGCTAACAGGCTGCTGACAAAGTGAACTCACGCAGGTTTTCGTGATCGCGTCGCCCGCGAGTTGCCGTAGTGTGAAGAAGCGGAGGTGCCCACCGATGATGGGAGAGGCGAATCCGCAGCGGGCGTTCTTCTACAACATCTCGCTGGAAACCTTCGTCCCCGCCGACCATCCTCTGCGGCCGATCCGCCCGCTCATTGATGACCGCGCCATTCGCCGCGTGTGTCGCGATCTCTACGCGCCCATCGGGCGGCCGTCGATTCCGCCCGAACAGCTGTTCCTCGCCTTGGTCGGCGGGTACCTCTTGGGCGTCGCCAGCGACCGGAAGCTCGTCATGGAGCTGCAGTGCAACATGGCCCTGCGCTGGTTTGTGGGCCTCAACCTCGACGAGGAGCCGTGGGATGCCTCGACGTTCAGTCAGAATCGGCGGCGGCGCTTCGACGAGTCGGGGATCCTCGCTTAGAACTAAGTGTTCTAGGGCCGAGATAATGGTCAACGTTCGATTTGAGGGTATCGGCCTCAAGCAAGAGCCAGACGCCGAGGACCGGCGGTGCTGACAGACCTGGTGTCACTCTTCCAAGCGGTAGTCTGGCCCCGTCCTAATTGCGGTCGTTCTGCTCGTCAATAAGAGGCAGGTAGCGCGACTGTTCGCCTCTCTCGTCACGCGGATTGAGCAAGGAGCACCGATCAAGGCGGGAGGT
>QHZK01000413.1 GCA_003224635.1 Acidobacteriota bacterium
GTAGGAAAGGGCCCTGGCGTGTATAGCATGATATAATGGCATCGGGGTTGAGGAGGGTTTGGGGCATGACTTCACTTTTCACCGTTTTGCTTTCCAAGAGATTTGCTGGACGGCAGTCTGCGAGTCGTTGGGACTCTGGACAGAGCCTCATTGAGACGGCTTTTACGATTCCCTTCCTGTTGCTGATAGCCTTGAACGCGATCAATTTCGGTTATTTCTTCTTTACGGCGATCAACCTGGCGGCAGCGCCGCGGGACGCCGTGGAGTACTCAGTCCAAGGGTTTCAAACCCCGGGTCAGTTGACTTTACCGGCAGCCGGACCCGCCTGTTCTTCGGACCCAACCAGGAGTTCGGTGAGCACTTTGACTTATGACGACGTCACGGGCGTGCTCTCAAACTCGTCAGGTAGTACCGCGTGTCCGAACATCGCGCTCGTCCGGGTGTGTACTTCAAGTGGTACTTCCGGCACCAGCGGGGGTGGCGCCAGCCAGGCAACGAACTGCACCCAGTTCGGCACGGCCCCGCCAGGCGCACCGAGTCTCGGAGCAACCGCTCCTGCTGACCCGGAGGCGCCCAATTTTCTGTTGAACCAGGTCGACATCGTCTATCAGGTGAAGCCGCTGATTCCGGGGAGGTTCTTTGGTATCACGCTGCTTCCCACGTTCACCTTTCACCGCCAGGTTTCAATGCGGCAGCTCAACTAAGATCGAGACGTTCCGCCGGAGCGTCTCTTACAGAGGCGGGTTAAAACCATGATGCAGATTCGAGGCAAAAGAACCAATCGTTCAAACGGGCTTCGCGCAGACCGAGGCGCGGCGGAGGTCGAGTTCGTATTGTCCATTCTCACTGTCCTGTTTGTGATGTTCTGGACCTGGGAAGTGGTGATGGCCGTGTATACGTACAGCGTCATCGCCGACGCGGCCAGGGAAGGCGTTCGTTACGCCATCGTACACGGCTCGAAGAACTCGAACTGCAGCGGTCCTGTCCCTGCTGGCTTCACGGCCTGCCCGGACCCGTCCGGCGCCAACGTTACAGCCGTAGTGAGGGATTACGCCAGCTACTCATTCCACGATATCTCGGCCATCGTCATCAATGTAACCTACGATACCTATAACGCTTCCCCTGGCAGGGTCCAGGTCGCGGTAACCTATAATTTCATTCCTTACACCGCGTTTCCTTTCCATCCGCGCCTCAAAGCGACCGCCGTGGGGCGCATCGCCAACTGAGGAGCGCGCCTTGCGTTCTTTTCACCGCGACGAGCCGTCAAAAATCTTCAACAGTGTTAACTCATACCTAAATAATCTGTGATATAATACCCATCGCTTGCTACGACTACGACAGTCAAAGAATTCCATACTCGATTGCTTTCCGCCGATGTGTTCAGGCGGCTTTGCTCGCGCCCGCGTGGATGACGAGTGGCTGACGAAAGGGGATACGAAAATGGAGCGTACACGAACAACGGACCGAGCCAAGTCATGGTCCCGCAGGGACAGCGGCCAGGTGACCATTTTTGTGGCCATCGCTCTGGGGACGTTCCTGCTTGGCTTTGTCGGCTTTGGCGCGGACATGACCAACCTGTGGTTCCACCGCCAGTCCGCTCAGAACGCCGCGGACGCCGCCTGCCTCGCGGGCGCCATGGATATGTTGAGCGACCAGCAGTGTACGGGCTGCACCCCTTATGGCGGGTTTACCCCCGGCGCAGCCTTCGACTGCGCCAGCGCTTCCACCTCGGCCCCCTGCCAGTATGCGGCTAAGAACGGTTACAGCGGCGCGGGGCTGGCCTCGGGCGCAGAATCAAATCAAGTGTCGGCCAGCTTCCCCGCCTCTGTGCCTGGCGTGACGAAGCCTACCGTGGCGATGGCCGGTGCGTTTCCTTTCCTGCAGGTGGACATCGTCGACCGGGTGAGAGTCTACTTCTCGGCCCTGGTGCGAGGGTCGCCCACCCAGGACGTGCGCGCGATAGCGAAATGTGGGTTGGTGGCGAGCAATACTTCCGTTCCTATCGTCGTGCTGAACCCTACTTGCCAGCACCCGTTTGAAGTCGGCGGAAGCGCGACGGTAGCGATCTTGGGAGGACCACCCCGAAGCATCCAGGTGAATTCGAGCAACCAGACTTGCGCCGCCGCCACAACCAGTACCGGCAGCGGGTGCACGAGTACCTCGAACCTGGCGATTGACTTACATCAGGGCGGTCCCAACTTCACCGGGTCTGACTTCGGCGTTTTTGGGGCGCCCGCGGGTTCGGCTGCGCCTCCCAGCCCCAGCGTGTTCAACCCGGGTACGACCGGAAGTTGGGTCTCGCCCGCTTCACCCATCCCGGACCCGTACAGGAATCTACCGGCCCCCTCGACCGCAGGATTGGCTGTCGACCCTCCTCCGACCTTCCTCACCTATAACGGAGGGACGAACGGATGCCCCTACAAGTACAGCGACAATCGCCCCAGCAAGCTCACCCCGGGGACGTGTGTGGTGTACTACCCGGGGGTCTATAACAGCGCGATCCAAATAGCCAGCCAAGTCGCGATTTTCAACCCGGGCATCTATTACATCAAGGGAATCGCCCCCGCCAACAAAAGCGTTCCAGGCGCCGGGTGCGTCACTCCGACAACAGGCACGGGCAACTACGGTCTAACCATCGGCAGCAACGGAATAGTTCGGCCCAACACCGCCGTTACAGGCAATGACAACGGTACGATGTTCTACTTTTCCGGAACCGGTCCCGGCGCCTACGGGTCAGTCTTCGTCGGCTCGAGCGCGGGAACACCCGGGGCACGTGACACCATTGACTCACTAAGCAGTTCAGCGGTGAAATGCCCGGGTACGGGTGTGGACCCCGACCGAGCGCTTCCACCCACGTTCGATGGCAACGTCCTTCTGGGGCCCTGCACGGGGACTTACGGCGATTCCTCGGGGTTGGGTCAGTACAGGGGAATGTTGTTCTTCGATGACCGCGCGAATGCCGATAACACCGGCCAGCCCAGCATGCAGGGCGGTGGGGGACTCCTCCTGGGCGGGACCCTGTACTTCCACAACTGTCCTAACTCGCCCACGTGCGCTGCCCCGCCCACGGACTATAACGCATTCTTCGACCTTCAGGGCAGTCCCGGCTCGACCACCTACGTCTACGGAAACATCATCACCGACGAATTGGTCCTGGCGGGGTCGGCAACTATCAACATGCAACTGAACAAAAACCAGCTCGTGAACGTGGTGAAAGTAGCTCTGCTGCAGTAGGGGCGGGGCTTGCCCCGCCCGGGTTGAAACCCGGGCCTTGCGCCGCTCCCCAACCAGCCCCTCGTCTGTGCGCCACCTCGTGCCCAGGGAGGGCAGGGCTGTCGAATTTCGATCAACGTCACCTCTCCCAGATCGAATCAGGAATTATCTATTTAATAAACATACGAATGTAACTCGTTAGTTAGTTAACCGACCTTTCATATACTAGAACAACTATCATTGATCGCGAACATAACTTACATTTATAGAGTGGCGAACACGTAACATCAGCCCACACGCACACTGCCCTGCCCTCTCCGTTTTCTCGGTAACCCCACATGCGCTCGACCAGCGCGGCGGCCCTCCACCTGCAAACTGCATCCAACTGTAAAGTCAAGGGTTAGGCTTAGGCCGACCTCGACACTTTTTGTCCTGTCCAGCGAATTTGTGGCTGTGGAGCCTGGTATTGCCCGATGTGGCCTCTGACGTGCCTTCTTGGAAGTTCGGATGGAGCTCAACACCGACTCATCGAGATTATACAGAGCGACACAAGTTGTAGCGGCGCTCGAAGCCTGCCCTGTAAGGGAGCGCCGTCCGGCGGTAACAGACCGCCGCTACAGTCCGGCGGTCACAGACCGCCGCTACAGCGCGCGTCAATTACGAGGCTCCGCATGGCACTGCTTCTCGACGAGCCGAGCACTGGCGCTGGCTAGTCTGTGCAAGTTACAGAAAAACAGGATGGTAGTGAGCTGCTGGCGCACCTAGCACTTCTGTGCTATGGCTGTGGTACTGATAGGCGATTGTCATCCTCGGTACCAGCCGCTATGCTGCAATTTCAGAGTCAAGACATATTCGAGGCAACG
>QHZK01000004.1 GCA_003224635.1 Acidobacteriota bacterium
TCGAAGGACGCTATCGTCAAAATGCTCGAGAAACACCTTTGATGTGGCGATGTTCCTGGGCAGGACTCAGCCGCCCTGTAGCGCCGGGCCTCAGCCTGGCACTTCGTCTGCCGCGTTCGAGCGCCCAGGTCTGATTGCCGCCCGCCGAAGGGCGGATTATGGCGAGCGCCGCTCGCAGCGTGTTGACTCCATCCCCTTGCCAATGTGCGCTCTCGTGCCGCCTCGTGCCTCGTCCTCAAACAGGGCCGAAATCTATCCCGGCGGGCCTCGGGAATACAGTATATTTCTGACTGCCGTGTTGTCGTTCGAGTCTGACCATGGATGAATCTCGTCCGCCGCAAAACCTTGTTGTGGTCGGCGTTCAGTGGGGAGACGAAGGCAAGGGCAAGGTTGTCGATGCCCTGGCGGAGCGCTTCGATATCGTGGCCCGATACCAGGGTGGCGCCAACGCCGGTCATACCGTGGTGGTCGACGGGAGGAAATTCGTCCTGCAGTTGATCCCGACCGGCATCCTGCGGCCGGACAAGACGGCGGTCCTCGGCAACGGGGTCGTGATCGACCCCGTGGCGCTGCTCGAGGAGCTCGATGCGGTCGAAAAGGCCGGGGTTCCCGTGGGCGACCGCCTCCTGATCAGCGACCGGGCCCACCTGATCCTGCCTTACCACCGCAGCCACGAAGCCGCCGCAGAACAGGCGCGCGGTGTGGACAAGCTCGGCACCACGGCGAAAGGGATCGGGCCGTCCTACGAGGATAAGGCCGGCCGGCGCGGCTTGCGCACCTGCGACCTGCTGCGTGCGGACGAGTTTCGCCGCAAGTGTTGCGAGGCGCTGGCGGAAAAGAACCGGCTGGCTTCGGCGCTGTTCGACGGCCCGTTGGTCGACAGCGGCGAAATGGTCGAGCGCTATCTCGAGACCGCGACGCGCATCGTGCCGCACCTCGCCGACGTCTCGGCGTACCTCAATACCCAGATGGACCGCGGCAAGCGCGTGTTGTTCGAAGGCGCGCAAGGGACCCTGCTCGACCTCGACCACGGCACTTACCCCTTCGTGACCAGCTCGAGCGCCGCGGCGGGAGGGGCTTGTACGGGTACCGGCGTGGGGCCGACGCGCATCGGCGGCGTGGTCGGCGTTTCCAAGGCCTATGCCACCCGCGTGGGCAGCGGGCCCTTTCCAACCGAAGCCTCCGGACCGGAGAGCGAAAAACTCCGCGAGCGCGGCGGCGAGTATGGCGCCGTCACGGGCCGCCCCCGGCGCTGCGGCTGGTTTGACGTGCCCGCGGCGCGTTACAGCGCCCGCTTGAATCATCTGAGCGCCCTGGTCATCACCAAGCTGGACATCCTCGATCATCTGGCGGAAATTCCTGTCGGCGTGGAGTACGAGTTCGCGGGGAGAAGGTTCTCGGATTTCCCGTCCGAGATCGCGGTGCTCGAGTGCGCCCGCGCCCGCTACCAGGCGCTACCGGGATGGCAGGAGTCTACGTTCGGGTTGCGCGACTACTCCCAGCTTCCCAAGGAGGCCCGGGACTATTTGCGCTTTCTCTCCGACCAAGTGGGGGTCAAGATTGCTATGGTCTCGACCGGTCCCGAGCGCGATCAGACGATTTGGTTCGATGAGTCCGTTGTCCGTGGTCAGTAGTCCGTTGTCAGTTGTCAGTTCTCAGTCTTCAGTTATTCAGTATTGTCCTTGTTTCGCCTTCGGACTGTTGGCCAATCCACCCGGTCTCTTGCTGATCTTTACTGAGAACTGAGAACTGACAACTGACGCCGGACAACGGACGACTGACAACTGACGACTGACAACTGACAACTGACAACTGACGACTGAAATGCTCACTTTCGAAGAAGCCCTGTCGCTGGTGAAAGACAAAGTAGCCGGAGTGGGGATCAGTCCCTGCCCGGAGACTCGGCCTCTGGACCAGGTTCGGGCACGCGTCCTGGCCGAGGACGTTACTGCCGACCGCGACTACCCGCCGTTCAATCGGGCGACGCGAGACGGCTACGCGGTGCGTTCCGCTGACGTGAAAACGGCGCCCGTCTCGCTCGAGTGTGTCGGTGAAGCGCGCGCCGGGAAACCGTGGCCGGGTACTCTAAAGGAAAGAGCGGGCGCCTGCGTCGAAATCATGACGGGATCGCCGCTCCCGGAAGGCGCGGACGCGGTGGCCATGATCGAACACACGCGCGTCGACGGACGTCGGGTGGAGCTCCTGCGCGTCGTGAGTCCCTACGAGAACGTAGTCCGCCAGGGAAGCGAAGCGCAGGCAGGAAGCGCGGTCCTCAGTCGCGGGAGGAGGCTAACGGCAGGCGAGATGGGGCTGCTGGCGTCAGTGGGCCGAACGCAAGTCAAGGTATTTCGCCGGCCTGAAGTCGCTATTATTCCCACCGGCGACGAGGTAGTCCCTGCCGAGCAGAAGCCCGAGTGGTTTCAGATCCGGAACAGCAACGCGGTGACGCTGGCCGCGCAAGTGGAGGCCGCGGGCGGCGTTCCGAGGGTGCTCGGCATTGCCCCCGACGAGATCGATCCCCTGCGGCGCTTGGTCCAGGAGGGCCTGGAGTCAGACCTGATGCTCCTGAGTGGTGGCGTCTCGGCGGGCAAGTACGATCTGGTGGAGTGGGGCCTCACGGAACTGGGCGCGGAATTTTATTTTCGAGGCGTGGCCATTCGCCCGGGTAAACCCCTCGTCTTCGGGCGCGCCTGCGGGAAGTTCTTTTTAGGCTTGCCCGGCAATCCGGTTTCGACCTTTGTGACCTTCGAGCTTTTCGCGCGCCCCGTGGTCTCGATGCTCGCGGGCGGCGACTTTGAAAGGCCCGTATTCCTGCGCGCTCTCCTCGGCCAAGCCCTCCGGCAGAGTACGGGACTGACCACGTTCATGCCGGCGCGCGTCGCGCTCGTGAACGGCGATCCGGTGGTCCACCTGGTGGGCTGGCAAGGCTCCGGAGACCTGGTCGGGATGGCGGCGGCAAATTGTTTCCTGGTGGTCCATCCCGAGCAAACGGAATTAGCCGAGGGCGACTGGGTGGACGTGCTGCCGAAAGAACAGTGACAAGTGACAAGTGACGAGTGACGAGTCAAGGGCGAAAGAACAGTGGCACGTGACGAGTTCAAAGGCAACACTAGTCACTCCCTTATGAAGCTGACTCACTATGACGCTGGGGGACGCATCCGCATGGTGGACGTTTCCGCGAAGGCGGAAACCGAGCGGCAAGCGGTGGCTGGCGCGCTGGTGAAGATGAGCGCGCGCACGCTCAGCGCCGTCAAGAAGAACCCCAAGGGCGATCCCCTTGAAATTGCGCGCATCGCCGGCATCTCCGCCGCCAAGCGCACGGCGGAACTGATCCCGCTGTGCCACCCGCTGCTCCTGAGTCACATCGACGTGGAAGCGAAGTTCGCGAGGGGCGGCGTCGAGATTCGCTCGACCGTGCGCACCACCGGACCTACGGGCGTCGAGATGGAGGCCCTGACCGCGGCCGCTATAGCCGCGCTAACCGTCTACGACATGTGCAAAGCGGTAGACAAGGGAATCGAGATCACCGGCCTGCGGCTGCTCGAAAAAAGCGGCGGCAAGAGCGGCCTGTATCGGGCTCCGGGTCGGACGCGAGGAACTCGGAGTTTGAAAGTCGAAACTCGAAAGTCGAAACTCGAAAGTCGAGCCACGCGACGCTGGGACTCCCGGGTTTTGCGGGCTGGCGTCGCCGGTAACTCCGCTTGAGCGCGGACTGATCCCTGACCCCTGGTCCCTAACATGCTGCGCGCAAAAATCCTCGTGCTGAGCGATGCTGCCGTCCAGGGACAGCGCGAGGACCGTTCGGGCCCGGCGGTGCGGGAATTGCTGGAGGCGCGAGGCTGGACAGTCGCAGCCTCGGAGGTCCTGCCCGACGAGGCCGGCGAGATCGAGCGGACTCTCAAGACCTGGACCGACGCGGACGATTGCGACGCCGTTTTTACCACCGGCGGCACGGGACTGAGTCCCCGCGACGTCACGCCGGAAGCGACGCGCGCCGTCCTCGAGAAGGAAGTTCCGGGGATGGCGGAATTGATGCGCGCGGAAGGTGTGAAGAAGAACCGCATGGCGGCGCTTTCGCGCGGTCTGGCGGGGGTGCGCAAGGGCAAGCTCATCGTCAATCTGCCAGGGAGCGTGCGCGGCGCGCGCGAATCGCTCGAGGCCATCATCGAGGTGCTGCCGCACGCCATCGACATCGCGCAGGGGCGAACGGCGCATCCGGAGTAGGTGCCAGGTTTCAGGTGCCAGGTTTCCGATGTCGTTTGCTAAAACATGGTCGCGGGCGACTGGCACCTGACACCTGACACCTGGAACCTGTGTTAAGATTTGGCTCAGTTGAAGGAGGCGCGTCTGTGCTTGACCAATACGGTCCCGTCTTGATCTTCGCCGTGATTGCCGCGGTGTTTCCCTTGGCGACGCTCTGGCTCACCAAGTTCGTCCGGCCCACTCCCAAGCCCACTGAAGAGAAACTCATGCCCTACGAGTGCGGCATCACGCCCGAGTCCGATTCGCGGGGCCGCTACACCGTGCGCTTCTACCTGATCGCCATCCTCTTCGTCATCTTCGACGTGGAGACGATTTATCTGTTTCCCTGGGCGGTCCAGTACCGCGTTCTCGGCCTATTTGGCCTGGTCGAGATGCTGGTGTTCCTGGGCATCCTGATCGTGGGCTACATCTGGCTCTGGAAGCGCGGCGCGCTCGATTGGATTTAGATTTGTCCTGCAGAGACGCCCCGGCGCGGCGTCTCCGGCTAATCCTCCGTATGCTGGCGTATGTTGCCCAGCTCGCGCGCCTCCCCCAAGCGCCGGGCCCGATTGCCTCTAATTTTTCCCCAGTGGTACGATGGCGCGTTTCGCTAGTCTCTCCTGAGGTGTCTCAAATGCCCTACAAAGGACTGAGCCTGGAAGGAAAGAAGGCGCTGGTTTTTGGCGGCACGAGCGGGCTGGGTAAATCGATCGCCCTTGGATTTGCCGAAGCGGGCGCCGACGTTGCGCCAGTGAGCCGTCGCGCCGAAGAGGTCTCGAAAGCCGCGAACGAGATTCGAGCCCTCGGCCGGCGCACCCTCGAGCTCACGGCGGACGTGACGAAGCGCGAGGACATTCAGCGCGTCATCGACCGTATGATCGGAGAGCTCGGCCGCATCGACATCCTGGTGAACTCCGCCGGGACGACCAAGCGGGTCCCGTCGCTCGATTTCGCCGATGAGGACTGGAACCGCATCATGCACGTCAACCTGAACGGCACCTGGTATGCCTGCCAGATGGTGGGGCGGGTGATGAAAGACCAGATGTACGGGCGCATCATCAACATTGCCTCGATCGGCGCCTTCCTCAGTTTGCACGAGGTGACGCCCTACTGCGCCAGCAAGGGCGCCGTGGCGATGCTGACCCGCTGCCTGGGCGCGGAGTGGGCCAAGTACAACGTCACCGTCAACGCCATCGCGCCGGGTGTTTTTGAGACGGCGCTCAATCGCGACGTAATTCACGAACCGGGCCGCAAGGCGTCGATCATGTCTCACACGCCGATGAAGCGGTTCGGGAGCCTCGAGGAGATCAAGGGCGCCGCAATTTATCTGGCGTCAGACAGCGCCAGCTTTGTCACGGCGGAGATCATCTGCGTGGACGGCGGGTTCATGGCGCTGGGGATCGGGCCGTAGGTCCTCACGTTCGTGGACTCAAGCGCTCAAAGGGAGTCTCGTCGGCCAAGCGCTTTCGATATTTTCTCAACTTCAGAACGCTTCATGGCTCCATCCCAAAGTGTAGCGAAATCATCGCCCTTACCGCCATATAATCTTATCCTTACGCGATGAGCTCCAGGAAACCTGAAACCAAGTACTTCGATAATCATCTACCTATTGAACTTTTTGCTGGCCCCAAGAAGGGTCGCGGGCGGCTTGGATGCCGCCGGAGAGGGTCAGGTAGAAAATTCGACAAACACAAGGAGGCGGGCATGAAGAGACTCGAGGGGAAAGTGGCAGTAGTGACCGGCGGAAACAGCGGCATCGGGCTGGCGACGGCCAAGCGCCTGCAGGAAGAAGGCGCGAAAGTAGCCATCTCCGGTCGAAGCAAGAAAACGCTGGATGAAGCGGTGAGAATGATCGGAAATGGGGTGGTGGCGGTGCAGGCAGACGTCGCCAAGCTCAACGACACGGACAAGTTGTATGCGGAGGTTTCGCAGAAGCTGGGCAAAATTGATGTGTTGTTCGTGAACGCCGGAGTCGCGAAGTTCGCGCCACTCGCCGAGACCTCCGAAAGCATTTACGACGAGAATTTTGACATCAACATCAAGGGAGCGTACTTCACGATCCAGAAAGCGCTGCCTTTGCTGAATGATGGCGCCTCGATCATCTTGAATACCAGCGTGGTAGACAGCAAAGGTTACGCCGGGACCAGCGCCTATTCGGCAACCAAAGCAGCACTGCGCTCTCTGGCGAGAACAGCGGCGGCGGAGCTGGTGGGGCGCGGCATCCGCGTAAACACGGTTGCGCCGGGGCCGATTGTCACGCCGATCGTTGAGAAGTCCGGGCTCTCGAAGGAAGCCATCGATGAATTCGCGAAGGAAACGGTTGCCAAGGTCCCGATGAAGCGGTTTGGACAGCCCGAGGAAGTGGCAGCTACCGTGGCTTTTTTGGCTTCGCAAGATGCGTCGTACATCACCGGCGTGGAAATCAACGTAGACGGCGGGATGGGGCAAATCTGAATCGCTCGGGCGGCTGGTAAGGGCACATAGGGGCGGGCGAGGGTCCGCCCTTAAGAGTCTGCTTGCCTTGCGAGGGAACCCCGGAATTGGCGGAGTCGATGTAGTGTCATGCCGGATACGGGACCCGCAGTCGGTTGAGACCACTAGCTCCGCCCGCCCGACGGCATGGCCCGAAGCGGGCGAGACGCCCGCGCTCCAGTCTAGAATTTGAAATCGCTCAAAAGCTGCACGGCGTTGCCGCTGATCGGGCCCAGCGCCTGAGCAAAGTTGTAATGGACATAGCCAATGCGAAGTGAGAGCCGGCGGCTCGCCTTGAACGTCAGCGCCGGGTTCAGAATCACACCGCGCGTGAGGGCCTGGCGCTGCCGGACTTGCTGCAATCCAATGCCACCCGAGAAGTGGTAGCCTACCGGTCCCCACAGCTTTCCGTACAATCGCGTAGTCACGAGATGCCTCTGGTAGAGATTGGGGTCGAAGAATCCCAAATAGACTCTGCGGCCCTCGCTCTTGTACCCGTAGGCAAGGCCCGAGTACCCGAGGTCGAACGAAACGCGATCGGACCGCACCAGGTTGCGATTGAAAACGACCGACCCTCCGGTCGCGCGCTCGCGGTCAGCCCTATTCTCGACGGCCGTCTGGATCGTGCCGCCTGGGTTGACGATGCTTGCGTGATCGTAAGATGCAGAGCAATACTTTGCCTTGAAGTAGCTCAGGTGGAGTTCAGTGCGCGGGTCCGGCGAAAAATTCAGGCCGCCCTCCAGGCGGCTTTCGACCACGCCGAGGCGGACCGAGAGGGGCGTCGAGTCGATGGCGGAGCGGCTCCAACCAAAATCAAGGCTGAAGTCTCGGCGCGGCGACAAGCTCATGCCGGCAAAACCGACAGGTCGGATCGTCGCCGTCGAAACCGGGGCAGGCTGCCCCGGAACGTTTTCGAGCGCGCCTGGGCCGAACCGCACCAGGCCCGCCCCGCCGCGTACGGTCAGGAACGACGCTAGGCGGGTCGCCTGACGGTAAGCAAACTCGCTCGGCGCTGCGGCTCCCCGGATTCCGCCCGAGGGGCTGCTCACGGGAAGATATTTGAGCGAAAGGAAAGAATCGGAGCGCGGCAGCGCGCCCAGTTCAAGCGTGGTGCCGAAACTCGAGGTTCGCAGGTCTTCGCTCGAGAAAGAGCCAACGTCAGCCGGCCCCGGGTGGCCGATTTCGCGCGCGAACGAGGCCGTGGTGTGGAGCACGAACGGCCATTCCACTTTGTCTCGCGCCTCTTCGACGTCGGGATTCGCAGGGCTGAGCCGCTCTGCCCGGTCGAGAAGCGCGAGGGCGCCGTATCGGTCACGGCGAGCCCGCTCGATGTTGGCCAGCAGGAAGACGTCGTCGAAGTCGTTGGGGTTTTCGTTGACGAGCTTCGCCGCGATTTCATACGCCTCGCCGAGACGGCCCTGGTAGTAGTCGACTTGCGCCTTGCCGTGCAGGGCCTCCGGATCGCTCGGGTTTTGCTCAAGCAGTTGATCGAACTGCTTCAGCGCGTTTGGGAAGCGCCCCTCTCTCAAGTCGAGCCGGGCGAGCAGCAACCGCGCCTCACGGTTTTCCGGCTGGGTCGAAAGCAGCGAGGCAACCGCGTCGCGCGTGGCCGCGTAGTCTTCCAGCGCGAATTCGAGACGCGCCGCCTCCAACTGGTAGCCGCTGTTCGGGGGATGATCGGCCAGCAAAGTCTGGTAAGTCTCCAGGGCCTGTTCGAGGCGACCGGCCCACGCGTACACGCGCGCCAAGCCTTCGAGCGCTTCGGCGTCGTGCGGCGATCCTTTCAAAATCTCCTGATAGAGGCTGATCGAGGCGCCGTACTCGCGATTCCAGCTTAGCACCCGCGCCAGTTGGATTTGCGCTTCGAGGTCGCCGGGATACATTGCCAGCACTTGTTTATAAATGCGGATGGCGCCCTCAAAATCGCCCGACTGGGCCCGACTGCGCGCCGCGGCCTTCATCGCCTCCCTGCCAGTAGGGCCGGTAGGGTAAGTCGGGTAAGTCGACGACGGTCCGGCGGGCGTCTGGGCGCTCAGAGCGGGCGCGCCGGCCGCCAGGAGGAGCAGTAGCGCCACTGTTCTCATGCTTTCATAGCAGTTGTCGGTTGAGCCGTGGAGCTTGTTCCGACGTGGACCACTTTCTCCCACTTGTGGAATCCCGCCAGGAATCGAAGGACGCCCTGGAAACGGAACCAGAGCACGACCTGGCGGTAGCCGAAGTTTTCGAGCAGAGCATATAACAGCAGCGTCTTGAGATCGCGGAAGCTTGGATATCGCCGGTGGGTCAACTCCTCCAGCACCACGGAGCCGACCGACAGAAACGTTGCGTAAGCCAGGCCTAGCACCAGGAAGGGGATATAAAGGCGGGATAGGGAAGTGTTGACCATGAAGGCCACGGGGAGCAGGGCATAGCCCACGAACTCCACCACCGCGCCCAGGGCTTCGACGTAAAGATGGAACGGATAACTCAGCATCCCGATCACGCCGTATTTCCGGTTAAAAAGCATCCGCGCATTTTGCCAGAGTGTCTGGCAGAGCCCTAATTGCCATCGGCGACGCTGGCGGGCCAGCATGCGAAGCGAAGCGGGGCTTTCCGACCAGCACACCGGGTCCGGGGTGAATGACATCCTGATTTCGCGCTGATGCTCGACCGCCCAGCGGTGAATCCGAACGATAAGCTCCATGTCTTCGGACACCGTGTCGAGCCCGAATCCGCCCGCCTCGATGACCGTTTCCCGATGAAAGACGGCGAAGGCGCCGGAAACGATCAGCGTGCCTTCGAGCAGGTCCCAGCCTGTCCGCCCGAAGAGAAAGGTGCGCAGGTATTCGACCACCTGGAAGCGCTCGATCGCGTTAGGCGGCAGCCCAACCGTGACCACCTGACCATCCTCGACCGTGCATCCGTTGAGAATCCGGACGATGCCTCCGCTGGCTACCGTATTCACGCGCGAGCGGACGATCGGGCGCATCAGGCGCAGCAGGGCATCGCGCTCCAGCACGCAATCGGCGTCCAGCGTGCAGAAGTAAGGGGTCCGGCACAGGTTGATGCCCACGTTGAGCGCGTCCGGCTTGCCGCCTCTCTCCTTGCTTACCACGAGGAGGCGGGAGGCTTGATGGTTGCGATAAAACGCTCGGACCGGCTTGGTGCGGAGGAGCGGCCGATAGATGAAATCCACCCGGACCAGATCGAATGCGGCAATCAGTCGATCGAGCGTCGAGTCCGTCGAGCCGTCGTCAACCACGATGACTTCGAGGCGGGGATACTGGGTCTTGAGGACGGAGCGCACCGTGTCCACGATCGCGTTCTGCTCGTTCCAGGCCGGCATGACAATCGTCACCGGCGGCGTGACCGTGGACTCGCTCAAAAGGTCGAGGCCTTCGTAGGCCAACCTCCGGTTGTGCAGCCAGACGGAGACCAGGGACATCATCATCAGCAGCGTGTAAACGCCGTTCCCCGCCACGAAGTAGAAAGCGAGCAGGACGTTGAAAACGGTCAGGGTATCGGAGAAGAAGACTTTCCACTCAGGCATGGCGTTCGAGGGTTCGGTCCCTGGGATTTACAGTTGCCGCCTTACACAAGGGATCAGGTCTCTCGCTTAGTCCCTGGCGATGCGCTCCACCCAGACGCGAATCTGGGGGTCGGCATGCCGCCCAAAGTCCTTGATGAACTGGTCGCGCGCTTCGGGCCCGGCGCCGTTCTCGAGGACTGCGAGGAGGCCGCTGGTCTTGCCCGCATTCACGAACTGCTCGACGACATGACCTTCTCTGCCGTGCGGCCTCTCGGCGTAATGCGCCAGCAGTGTCGGGAGCAAGCCAGCGCGCTCAATCTCCTCGATGATCTGTTCCCGGCTGTAGCGGTCCTGGGTGCTGACCAGGTGTTCAAGAAGCTTGTCGACGCCGGGCGGGCCGAGTTTCAGAAGCGCTCGCGCGGCGGCTTCGCGGACCCTCCAGTTTGCATCCGTCAGGCGCTCGACGATCGCGGCCGCGAGCCGCGCCGTTGACCTCTTTTGCGGCCCGGCCAGCGCGCGGACAGCATGCAGCCGAACAAACCATTCCGCGTCGTTGAGCAGCCGCAGCAGCACGGTCGTCGGGTTGTCATCTCCGGAACAGGCGCCCTCAGGGAGACAAGCAATTACCGGCGCGGCACGGGCGCGGACCTCAGGGTTCTCGTCCGAGCAGAGTCGGGCGAGATAGACTTCGACCAACTTCGGGCCGAACGCGTCGGAATTCAGCGCAGAATCGCCTTCCGCAGCCGCTTCGCGATCTACCATCTCCCGGATAACGTCCGCGGCCACAAGACGGATACGCGGGTCGGAGTGCTTGAGTGAAGGTAGCAAGTGAATCGACTGCCGGAGCGGGAAACTGACCAGCGCCCCTTTGACGGACCGCAACGAGAGACTGCCAGGGGACTCTAGAACCGAGGCATGCAGGCGCTCGACCAGCGCCGGAAAGCTCTGCGGCTCTCGAAGCGCCGCGAGGGCGCCCGCCGCCGCGGTTTCGACGTCGGGGTGGGGGTCATCGAGCGCTTTGACGAGCAGGGGCCAGCTCGGCGCGTGGCGAATCAGCCGCAGGTTCTCCGCGCTCCTGGCCCGCACAAGAAAGGTCAGACGCCTCACGCGTCGCAGCAGGCCCTCGGGGCGCGAAAGCGAATCGACGAATGACTCCTCACGAAACCTACCCGCCAGGTCCCGCCGCCACACTTCGACCAGACCCAGGTCCTCGCACAGCCGGCGCAGGACTGGCCTTTGGGCCGGCGTGGGCTTCTGCTCCAGGCACAGCCTCTCGAGCATGTAGACCCGGTCGGGCCCGCTGATCGAACGGAGCCTGTCCAGCACGGACTTGTGGTCCAATCGTCCGGCGAGCAGGGCGCGAACGGCGGGACCATACTGCTCGCGCAAGGCGTCCAGGCGGCGGAAATACCTCTCCCGCTCGAAGCGGCGACCGATCGCAACGGCGATGAGGAAACCAGTCCCCAGAAGAATGATCGCCGCTATCGCCAGGACTAGACCAATGACGTTCTGAGCGAAAAGCGGCATCGTACTGTTCGTATAATAACTCGATTCTAAATTCAGCGGCGTTTATTATGTGAAGCCGACGGCGACGAAGAAATGGCGCGTGCTGGGTTTCCGGCCGGCGCGCGTCACCGGTTCCCTCCGTATGCTCGACGACGCAAACACCTCCTGCCGAAGGGAGATGCTACAGCGGCACTCATCAAGCCGAATCGGGTGAATCGTGTATTACGGCGGGGAATTCACCCTAGACAACCCTAGCCCGACAGAGTGATGTCCAGAGGCCAAGGCGTGGCTCACCCGCACGGATTTCTGTGCTAGACTGGATATTTAGAGTTGTTGAGCTACGAACGCCACCCTGTGCGGCCTGGAGACTGCTTCGGAGGGACTTGTATGCCTGAGGATAAGAACGACGTTTCCGACTTCAAGGTGGTCGATCGCCGGAGCTTTGCCGAGGACGGCTCGCGTCGCGCTCCCGCTCCCGAAGCCGGGAAAACGACGGAAGTCCGGCAACCGCCACCCCGGTCAAGCTCGCCTCCAGCCGAATCGCGCGGCGTGGTCGAAAGCGCTCAAACGGAAGAGGACTACCCCGACGAGGGACCTGCAAATTTCGCCACCCTGGTCTCCTACCTCAGCACCACGGCGATGTTCCAACTGGGCTTGCTCCCGGGACCCGGTGGCGAACGGATTCCGGCTGATTTCCCAAACGCCCGGCGCACCATCGACCTGCTCGAAGTCCTGCAGCAGAAGACGCAAGGCAATCTGACCGAGGACGAAGTCAGAATGCTCCAAGAGGTGCTCTACGAACTCCGGCTGAGCTTCGTGGAGACCAGCCAGCGCCAGACGCGGAAGAAGAGATGAGATTGACCTTTCTCGGCACCGGAACCTCGACCGGTGTGCCGACCTTGGCCTGCCGCTGTCCGGTGTGTACGTCCTCAGACCCCCGCGACAAGCGCACCCGGCCTTCCGTGCTGCTCGAATTCGACGGCCGGGCGGTGGTCATTGACACCGCGCCGGACTTCCGCCAGCAGGCCTTGCGCGAGGGGATGGAGCGGCTGGACGCGGTGCTCTTCACCCACACCCACGCGGATCACGTGCTGGGGCTCGATGACGTTCGCGTCTTCTATTTTCGCCAGCGCCAGCCTATCCCGATCTACGCGAACAGCCGGTCGATGGACGATATCCGCCGCATCTTCAGCTACATCTTCGACCAGACCTATCCCTACGGCGGCATCGCCAAGCTCGACCCTCACATGATCGACGGCCCCTTTGACTTGTGGGGCGAGCGCCTGATTCCGCTTCCGGTGTTTCACGGAAACCTGCCCGTGCTCGGGTTTCGCTTCGGAAAGGCGGCGTACGTCACCGACTTCAGCGCCATCCCCGACAGCACGATTCCCCTGATCGAAGGCCTGGACGTGCTGATCCTGGATGCGCTGCGCCACAAGCCGCACCCCACGCACTCGAGCCTGGAGCAGTCGCTCGAGTGGGTCGAGCGCCTCAAGCCTCGAAGAGCTTTTTTCACGCA
>QHZK01000003.1 GCA_003224635.1 Acidobacteriota bacterium
CACAAGGACTTTTCCTGGGCCGTTTCGGCGGCAGAATACGCGAAGATCTACGAGCGACAGCGAAAGCTCAGGCTGGACGCGAAAGCCGCATCGCACTTGTCCGCCGGGACGTCAGAGGCTCGGCTCGCCGCCGTGTAGGATGAGTCCCAGGCGCGAAAGCCACGCGCAAACGCTGGCGCCGCAAACGCGCTGGGAGCGGGTCACGGCGCTCCCGAGGGAGGCGGGAACGCGGAACGGACCTGATTTGAACGCAGCCGCCGTCTCCACTACAATAAACTAAGCTGAACCAGGATTGTGCCGGAGGTTCGGAAAGATGTCGAGTGACAAGATCAAGGTATTCACAGACGTGAACTTCGAAGAGGAGGTGCTCAAGTCTGACAGGCCGGTCCTGGTGGACTTCTGGGCAGAATGGTGCGCCCCGTGCCGGATGATGGCCGCAGCCGTTGACGCCGTCGCTCAGGAGTATGCCGAGCGCGCCAAGGTTGGCAAGGTCAACGTCGAC
>QHZK01000420.1 GCA_003224635.1 Acidobacteriota bacterium
AGCACCGTAGGAAAAAGCGCAGCAACCGGACTGTTCGGGAGAACGGAAATGCCGGCCTCGGTCGCAACGGCCAGATCGGACCCGCCAACCCCGGTGAAATCGCCCCTCGCGGCTGCGTAAGCATAGGTGTCTGCGCCCGTGCTGTACCCCACCCTGGACTGGAACGTTCCGTCGCCGTTCCCCAGCAAAACGGAGACCGAGCGGGAGCTTCCGTTGGCCACCGCCAGGTCGGGAATCCCGTCCGCGTTGAAGTCGCCCGCGACGATCGAGAGCGCGGTCAGGTCGGCCTGATAATCGGCGCGGGGCCGGAAGGCGCCGTCGCCGTTGCCCAGGAGAACCGAAACCGTACCATCAAACCGATTGGCAAGAGCGAGGTCGATCTTGCCGTCGCCGTTGAAATCGCCCGTGGTCAGCGAGAATGGCCCGTCGCCCGTGGCGTAGTCAACGTGAGTGCGAAACGTGCCGTCGCCGTTGCCCAGCAGGATTGAGACGGTATTGTCATTTTCGTTGGCGACAGCGAGGTCAAGAAAGCCGTCCCCGTTAAAGTCTCCGGCCGCGACCGAGCGCGGGAACCTGCCGGTGCCGTAGTCCACGTGCGGCCGAAGCGTTCCGTCGCCATTGCCGAGGAGAATGGCGACACGGGGGACCATGTCATCGACGGCCACGGCCAAATCGAGCTTGCCGTCCCGGTTAAAATCACCCGTCGTTACGGAGAGCGGGATTGGGCCCGTCGCGTAATCGACGTGAGGCTGGAACGTGCCGTCGCCGCTGCCCGGCAGAATCGAAACCGAGTCACCAAACTCATTGGCGAGGGCGAGATCGAGCCTGCCGTCCCCATTGAAATCGCCCGCGGTCACTGCTGCAGGTCCGCTGCCGGTAGGATAGTCAACGCGGGCCTGAAACGTCCCGTCGCCTTTGCCCAGCAGGACCGAAACCGGACCAGGGCCGCAACTGCCGTCGCAGTGCTGGTTGGCCACGGCGAGATCAAGCTTGCCATCTGCGTTAAAGTCGCCCGTGGTTACGGCGATAGCAGCGCCCGCCTGCAAAGGATACTCTTTGAGATATTCCAGCGTGCCGCCGCCCGCGCCCAGCAGTACTGAGACTGTGTTCGATTGGCTGTTGGCAACGGCCAGGTCGAGTGTTCCATCGCCGTTGAAATCCGCCGCCGCGAACCCCCGCGGCGCGTTACCGGCCACCGCATCGGCGCGAGCCTGGAACGTGCCGTCGCCGTCGCCCAATAGAATAGAAACTGTATCGTCGGTTTCGTTCGATACGGCCGCGTCCAGCTTTCCGTCGTGGTTGAAGTCCGCCGCGATCACCCAGGCAGCGCCACCGCCCGCGGCGTAGTCATGACGGGCCTGAAACGTGCCGTCACCCTTGCCCAGCGAAATCGAGAGCGTGAAGTCAATCGAGTTGGCGACGACCAAGTCAGGCTTACCGTCGCCGTTAAAGTCGCCGGCCGTCAGCGCTTGGGGACCGGCGCCCGTGGCGTAGTCCACGTGATTTTGAAAGGCGCCGTCGCCCTTGCCCAGCAAAATCGAAACTGAACCCGGCCCGCAGGGGGCGCTGGCGCAGTTTGAGTTCGCGACCGCCAGGTCAAGCTGGCCGTCGCCGTTGAAATCGGAGGCGCCGACCGAAGAGGGTTGAGCGCCGACAGGAAAGTCGGTGCGCGCCCTGAAGGTTCCGTCACCGTTGCCCAGCAGGACCGAGACCGTGTTGTCCGCTGAGCTGGCCACTGCCAAGTCGAGCTTGCCATCCCCGTTGAAGTCTCCGGTGCTCGCCCATACCGGCGCCGCGCCGGCGCCATATTCCGCCGAGGCATGAAACGTCCCGTCGCCGTTTCCGAGAAGAATGGACACGGAGTTCGAGCCATTGTTGACAACGGCCAAGTCCAGCCTACCGTCGCCGTTGAAGTCGGCTGTGACGACGTGCACGGGTGAGGCGCCCACTGCGACGTCGACTTTGGACGAAAACGTCGCATCCGGCTTCCCCAGGAGAATGGAGACCGTACCGTCGGTCTGATTGACGACGGCGAGATCCTGCTTGCCATCACCGTTGAAATCGCCTAGGGCGACCGACTGCGGACCCGCTCCTGTCGGGAAGTCCGCCCGGCCAAACATGTACCTCTGGGCAAAGGCGACCGATCCACAGACGCTCAGCGCGCCGAACAGGCCCAGCGCTACGCTGAAGGCCATTCTGCCAGTCACGCGCTTCCGGCTGGTTCTCATGCTTGTGTCCGCCGCTCGCATTTCGTGCCGGCCTCGCGCGGCCAACTCACGCCAGTGACGCTGTGGAGCCTGCGGCCCCGCGCTGACCGTCTCGTTGCTTAGCTTTGCTCCGTTGCTCGACGGGTCAGGGGAGCAAATGCGGTGCCAGGCCTGTAGCATGTTCTTGAGGTAAGGAGAAGAAACAGGGAGTCGCGGGGCCTGATTTTCGTATCCGAGGGGAGGTCCGCTGCAAGTTCAAGACTGGCTGGGAGCGGCCAGGAGCCTCATGGAGACGCCTTCTTGCGGAAAGCAACCCTTTAGAATCCAGCGAACTGAACGGAAGCGTCGGCGATGCGGGCGGGGGCCGCGCGGGGCTGAAGAAGTGCAGGTCCCGCTCCAAAGTACTACGTCGTCGTCTCATAGTTCGGCTAGTACTTCGGTGCTGGACGGCCGACGCTCATCCACGGAGCGCGGGGCAGCGAAGCTGAGAGTAAGTACTATTCCCTGGTTCCAAATTGGGAAAGTCCGAACTTTTATGGAACTCAAACGAGCGGAGGAGAGGCGAACGATTCCTGCCGGTTGGGATCGATACGCCGCAAGCAGGCAGGACGCGGGGAAGCGCCTATCCTAGAGGATCGGAAGTCCGGCAGCACAAAGTCCAGCCGTTCAGCTTCGATCCGGCAGGCACCTTGGCCTTAGCCTAGGACATCGCCAGGTTCCCTGCCGCATCGAATCGGGGTGAGTAAATGTCCGGCGCCAGGCGCCATCCGCTGAGCTCGGCGGCAGGGCCGGCGACGCCTCGGGAATCAATTTCGCGCGCCAGGCGCTCCGAAATCGCAACGCGCCCCAGGTCGAGCGTGTTTCGAATCCAGGCAACGCGCTGTTCCTCCGGAGCGGGCGAGCCCAGGGCGCCCAACGCAAAGTCGAGCGCCTCGCGGTCGGAAGGCAAGGCGATGGGCAGGCGCGCTACAGGCGGGTTCAGGGAGGTGCGCGCGTTGAGGTACATTTTTTCACGGTCGATCTTCCGGTACAAACGCTCGTGCATGACGTCCGCCAGACCAATGCCAATCGCGTTGCCGGCGCTTTCCGGAGTGAGATCACGAACGTAGATCAGCTTGATCTCGGGAGCCTGGCGCGCCTCGCCGGGGTCGAGTTCCAACCCGCGTCCAATGATCTTGGTATCCATCCCGGCGCCGCTGATGTTCTTTCCGAGCTCATCCACGATCAACAAGTCCAGCGCCGAAAAAGGCAAACGAGGGACGAGCGGGCGCGCCACTTCGAGGGCCTCTTCTTCCTGAGCCACGATATGCTCCGGGCGCGCCGCGCGCACGGCTGCGATCTGGTGCAGCTCGTTTTCAACCACGGCCAGGCCGCACAGGATCTTGCCGCTCCCGAGCACCCGGGCGGACATGGCGCGAATCACCTTTTCGTGCCCGAATTTCCGGCTCCAGCGGTGACACTCGCGCGCGCCCTCGAC
>QHZK01000005.1:0-1891 GCA_003224635.1 Acidobacteriota bacterium
TTCAGAACCCCTTTGTCTCGTTCCAAGCGTCACGCCGACTAGCGATTTACGCATAAATCCCGCGCAGCTTCATGGTGAACGCCACGCGGTCGATGGCCAACATATAGGCGGCGATGCGGTTGTTGACGTTGTGCTTTTCACCGTACCGCACCACGTCGTCGAAGGAGCTCACGAGGATGTGTTTGAGCCGCTCGTTCACGTCGGCTTCAGTCCAGAAGTACCCCTGGCGGTCCTGCACCCATTCGAAATAGGAGACGGTCACGCCGCCCGCGTTGGCGAGGATATCCGGTACGACGAAGACGCCGTGATCGAAGAGGATTTCATCCGCCGGCGGGGTGGTGGGGCTGTTGGCGCCTTCTACCAGGATGCGCGCCTTGATCCGCTCGGCGTTTCGGCTGGTGATGACACTCTCCGTGGCTGCGGGCACGAGCACTTCGCAGTCCTGTTCCAGAATCGCGAGGCAGTCAATGGGCTCACCGCCCGGGAACCCGGAGACGGTCTTCGTTTCCGCGACGTACTCGACCAACGCCGGAACGTCCAACCCACGCGGGTTGTACACCCCCCCTGCGATGTCGGCCACGCCGACGATCTTGTAACCGGTCTCGTGCATGAGGCGGGCGGCCTGGGAGCCCACGTTGCCAAACCCGTGGACGATCACGCGGGTGGACTCGCGGGAGCGTCCGAAGCGCTTGAGCGCCTCGTCACAGGCGATCATGCAGCCGCGCCCGGTGGCTTCGCGGCGCCCGCGCGAGCCGCCCAAGTCAATCGGCTTGCCCGTGACGCTGGCCGTCACCGTGTGCCGCACGTGCATGGAGTACGTGTCCATGATCCAGGCCATCGTCTGCTCGTTGGTGTTCATGTCGGGCGCGGGCACGTCGCGCTCCGGGCCGATGTAGTCGAGGATTTCCGCCGTGTAACGGCGAGTGATGCGCTCGAGCTCGCCTTGTGAGAGCTGGTGAGGGTCGCAGATGACGCCGCCCTTGGCGCCGCCAAAAGGAATGTTGACCACGGCGCACTTCCACGTCATCTCCGCCGCCAAGCCGCGGATTTCATCCAACGTCACGTCCGGCCCGAAGCGGATGCCGCCCTTCGAGGGACCGCGCGCGATGCTGTGCTGCACCCGAAAACCGTCAAAGACGTCGAGCCGCCCGCTGTCCATGACCACCGGAATGTGGACAATGATCTCGCGGTTCGGCATGCGCAAGTACTTGTAAAGGCCCTCGTCGAGGCCCAGTTTTCGGGCCGCGATGTCGAAGCGCGCGGCCATCGACTCGTAGACGCTTAGCTCCTTTTGCGTGTCCACCGCACCCATAACGCCCCCGCGCGGCAAGAATCGCCAGCGTTGGCAGTATAGCAGAAGTTGATTCGCAGTCGGCAGGACAGCGTCACGGCAGTGAAAAGGCGGGCAGAGAACTCTGCTTGCCGGTCCGGCGGGAAGCGGTCGCGGCCGGATCAGCAGTCGGGTTTGTGGAAATCCAGTCTGAACGTGAAGAACATCGCTTGTCCCTTCTCAAGCTCGTCCGAGGCGACCAAAGGCAAGTGATACGTATTCCGAAATTTCATGGACCCGAGGACGCCACGGATCGAGTTCGGGCTCCGAGCGTAACGCAAAGCCTGACAAACTTCGTCAACGTGTATCGTGACGACCTTTTCGCCGCGCTCGCGGGCGGGCTGAACGTAAGTTTCATAGATAAACTTGCCTAGACGCTGGACGGATTCTACGGGCAGAAGGTTCGGCATTTTTGCCCAGGCCTCCTCGGGCCTGATTGCGCGTGCTCAAGAACACGGACTAATACTCCCCTATGTTTCCTCAACAATTACTATCCTCCCCGAGCATTCCTCCGGAGTCAATCGGGAGAACTACGGAGTCCCTACAGAGAACTACTGATAA
>QHZK01000005.1:1939-15589 GCA_003224635.1 Acidobacteriota bacterium
CGCAGATCAAGGCTTATCAACGCCAGGTAGTGGCCGATTCAGCCAGCACCCAACGCCAGATGCGCTTGCTTTTTCGAACCGGCTGGCAGAGAATATCCCTCGTAGGGTGAGTCAAGCGGTCCTACGATTCCAGCGCCCAGGATGGCTACGTAAGAGGCTTGCATTCGCGGCAGGTCCCGATGGCGATTCGTCGATGCTTGAGGAGGCAAGGATGAAAGGCGAGCGTGGCCCCGGCACACCCCAAGCCTCCGTCAAGCCCAATGGCAAACCCAGAGGCCGCTCCGGGCGCGCCGGTCGGGGCGGAGAATCCGGCGGCAAGCGCGCAGTCCGGGGCAACTTCCCGATAGTCGGGATCGGCGCCTCGGCCGGAGGGCTCGAGGCCTTCACGAAGCTGCTCGAGCACTTGCCTGCCGACACGGGCATGGCCTTTGTGCTGGTCCAGCACTTGCTTCCCAAACACGAGAGCGCTTTGAAGGAACTCCTTGCCAAGCGCACCTCCATGCCGGTCACCGAGGTCAAGGAGGGGATGGCCGTCGAACGCAACCGCGTTTACGTGATCCCGCCGGACAAAAAGATGGCCCTGTCAAACGGAGTGCTCCACCTTGTTCCTCGCGACGCTACCACGAGGCCGATCGATTTTTTCCTCGAATCGCTGGCGCACGCTCAGCAGAGTAGGGCCATCGGAGTGATTCTCTCGGGGACCGCCACGGACGGCACGCTGGGCTTGTGCGCCATCAAGGCAGAGGGTGGTATCACCTTTGCGCAGGATGAAAAGTCTGCGAAGTATGACAGCATGCCGCGCAGCGCCATCGCTTCCGGATCGGTTGACTTCGTGTTGCCGCCGGAAGAAATCGCGGAAGAGCTGGCGCGAATCGGGCCGCATCCCTATGTGAACCACGCGAGGGCCAAGAAAGGCGAAGCGCTTGCTTTCGAAGACCTCGCCGGTGAGAAGCCGCCGGAGGGGGGCGCGACCGCTGCTCTCGGGAAGGTTTTCTCCTTGCTTCGATCGAAGACCGGCGCGGACTTCACCCATTACAAGCACGCCACCATCATGCGGCGGATCAGGCGGCGCATGTTTCTGAAAAAGGCCGACACACTGGGCGACTACGTCCAGTTTTTGGAGGGGAACCCCGCCGAGTGCGCTGCCTTGTATGATGATATCCTGATCCACGTCACGGGCTTTTTCCGCGACCCCAAGGCGTTTGAGGTCTTGAAGAGGAAGGTCGTCCCCGCCCTGCTTAAGGGCCGGGACCGGGACGTGCCCATCCGGGTGTGGGTCCCCGGATGTTCCACCGGAGAAGAAGCCTATTCCCTCGCCATCGCCTTACTCGAACACCTGGGGGAGAAGGCGCCCAGAACCCCACTTCAGGTGTTTGCCACCGACCTCAGCGAGAAGGCAATCGCCCAAGCCCGCGAGGGCGTGTACCCGGCGCACAGCGCCGCCCGGCTCTCCGAGACGCGCCTCAGGCGCTTCTTCACCAAGACCGAACACGGCTATCGGATCGCAGAGTCGGTCCGGAAGTGGGTTGTGTTTGCCCGGCATGACGTCACCAAGGACCCGCCCTATTCCCGGCTCGACATCATATCCTGCCGCAATCTGCTCATTTTCCTGGAGCCGCTGTTGCAAAGAAGGGTCTTCGCGGCGCTTCATTGGGCGTTAAAGTCCGACAGCTACCTCATGCTGGGCAGTGCGGAAACGGTGGGCGAGCTTTCGGATTATTTCCGCGTGGTGGACTCCAAGCAGAAGATTTACTGCAAGAAGTCAAGCTCCGTTCCACTTCAATCCGACTTTTTTTCACGCCAAGGGCTGATGCCAGAGGAGGCGGTGCCCTTGCCGCGGCATCCCGTGGTCGGGGTATTGGATGTGCAGCGCGAGGCTGACCGTCTGGTGCTCGATGAGTACGGCCCCCCAGGGGTAGTGGTCGACGAGGACATGGAAATCTTGCAATTCCGCGGCCACGCCGGCCCTTACCTTGATCCAATGCCCGGCGCCGCTACGCTGAAGCTGCTGAAAGTAGCCCGAGGGGAGCTGCTCTTCGACTTGCGGGCGGCCACGCACCGGGCGAAGAAGACCAATGCGCCGGTCAGAAAGGACGGCATCAAAGTCGACGTAGAGGATAACACCAGGACCATCAACCTTCACGTGCTGCCGATCGCAGGCCAACCGGGAAGGAAGCGGCACTTCCTGGTTCTTTTTCAGGAGGTCCCTGCGGCCCGTGCTTTCGCCCGAAAGGCGGCCGAACCCGGACCCCAGCGCGGAAAGGCAGAGGTCGAAACTGACAGGACCAGGCGGCTCGAACAGGAGCTTAAGGCGGCCAAATCATATTTGCGTTCGGCTGTCGAGGACCAGGAAGCCTTTAACGAGGAGCTCCGCACGGCCAACGAGGAGATCCTGGCCGCCAATGAGGAGTTGCAGACCACCAACGAGGAGCTGGAAACGGCCAAGGAAGAACTCCAGTCCACCAACGAAGAGCTGACCACGCTCAACGAGGAGTTACAAAACCGCAACCAGGAACTGGCCCAGGCCGCAAGCGACCTCAGGAACGTGCTCAGCAGCACGTTTACCGGCATCCTCCTGGTGGGCCGCGATTTGCGGATTCGCTTTTTTACGCCGGAAGCAGAAAAGGTGCTGAATCTGATCTCGACCGACGTCGGACGGCCCATTCGCGACATCAGGCCCGCTCTCCAGATTCCTGACCTGGAGCGGATGGTTGAGGAGGCGGTTGACAACGTCCAGACCAAAGAAATCGAAGCGCAGGGCCCTGAAGGCCGTCATTACTCCCTGCGTGTACGGCCCTATATGACGCCGGAAAAAAAGATTGACGGGGCCGTGGTCGCCCTGATGGACATCACGGAACGGAAGCGCGCCGAGCAGGCCCTGGCCAACAGCGAGGAGCACTTCCGCTCGCTGGTCGAAGGCATCAGGGACTATGCCATTCTGTTGCTCGACACCGACGGGTCCGTGGTCAACGCCAACACCGGCGCCGAGGAGGCGCTGGGCTACCAGTCGGAGGAAATTCAAGGGAAACACGTCTCCTGTTTCCTTCCCGGCCAGAATCGCGAGCTCGCCGAATACGAGCTGGCCTCGGCCAAAGCGGCTGGACGGTATGAGACTGAGGCCCTGCGGGTCCGCAAGGACGGGTCCGCGTTCTGGGCCGACGTGGTGACCATCGCTTTGCGGGAGGCCTCCGGCAAGATCCGCGGCTTCGCCGCGGTGGTCCGGAACATCAGCGCTCGCAAACAGGCGGAAGAGCTGTCGCGCCAGCTTTCCCTCCGCATGATGGAGGCGCAGGACGAGGAGCGGCGGAGAATCTCCCGCGAACTCCACGACTCCGCCGGACCGAGCTTAGCGGCTCTGGTGATGAACCTGGCCCGGGTGGAGAAGGCAGCCTCCGGACTCAACAGAACGGTCCGAGGCGCGCTGTCGGAGAGCCTCAAGCTGGCCAAGGAGTGCTCGCAGCAGCTCCGAACGATGTCCTACGAATTGCATCCGCCGCTGCTCGAAGAAGCCGGCTTGGCCTCGGCTTTGCGCTGGTATCTGGAGGGCTTTGCCAAGCGAGGTGAGGTCAAGACGGAGCTTGAAATACCGCCGGATCTGGTGCGTCTGTCGAAGGAGGTGGAATTCACTATTTTTCGCGTCGTGCAGGCGGCCGTCTCCAACGTTCATCGTCACTCCGGGAGTCCAACGGCCAAGGTGAGAATCGTTTCCGACACGGACCGGGTGATCGTTGAAGTGAAGGACGAAGGCAAGGGAATGCCCGCAAAAGTTGCGGAGGGACTCGGGATCAGAGGAATGCGGGAAAGAGTGGGGCAGTTGGGGGGGAATTTCGAGATCGTCGGCAACCGGGAGGGTACGACAGTGAGAGCGTCCATACCCGCTGCTGGCTCGCTGGCCGGTCTACAGGTAGTAAGGGCGGGGGGAGGGATTCCGGAGAACCGTGAAAGCCGAAGGAGCACGCACTAAATTGAGACTAACTCGCATCCTGGTGGCGGACGATCACAGCGTGGTGCGGCGCGGCGTGGAGTCGTTGCTCGAAGGCCATCCCCGGTGGAAGGTCTGCGGGGAAGCGGTCGAAGGCGCGGACGCCATCGCCAAGGCGAAGCGGTTGCGACCCGACGTCGTCATAATGGACATCACGATGGGTCCCATGAACGGGCTGGAAGCGACGCGCGAGATCTTGAAGGTCCTGCCCAAGACCAAGGTTCTTGTCCTCACCATGCACGAGTCTGAACAGGTCGTCCGCGAGGTGCTGAACGCCGGCGCCCACGGCTACGTCCTGAAATCCGATGCCGACCGCGACCTGGTGGACGCTTTGGAGACAATCGAACAGGGCAAGACCTTCTACGCCTCCAAGGTCTCGCAAATGGTCCTGGGGGCCTACCTGCACCGGCAGCCCGGGGCCGAGGAAGAAGAGGAAAGCGGCGCCCTGACGCCCCGGCAGCGCGAGGTTGTCCAGCTCCTGACGACGGGGAAGAGCAACAAAATGGTCGCGGCGATGCTGGGCATCAGCGTGAAGACCGTAGAGACGCACCGCAATACCATCATGCACAGGCTCAAGTTTCGCTCCTTCAGCGACCTGGTCCGCTACGCAGTGCGCGAACGGATCATCGAGCCGTAAGCCGGCACGCCCCGCAAAACAATACCTTCACGACACTACGGACTGTTCTGTATGCTCGCTTACGTAGTATGCCCGATTGCCATTTCGGGTTGCCGCGCATAGCCTGTAAGCACTGCGTTGTTTAGTTCGGAGCCCCTACAAGGGGGCTCGAAGCTACCCGGCGGGTGGACTTCAGGACCTCAAAGCCCTGGAGGCTCTCCCCCAGCCCCACCCGCCGGCTACTTGCTCCCTTTCTGTTACCGAGCCAGAGGCCTTCGGCGCGGGCATGGCATTGCCTCCGGCTACCCTACCCCCTGCGGACCCCTCGGGCCCCTCCGGTGATGACGGCTCCTGACTCTTCGAAACCTGCGACGCACATGGCGAGGGCCACGCCTCCCGTGGTTGACCACACCAGTATTTCTCTGTATACACCTGTAGGGTATCTTCCCAATTGTCAGACTTCTTGACCGGACTTAGACTGTTACCAACGTATCCTTTCGCGACGAAGACACCAGGGGCGGGCGACGAAAGTTGCCCGCCCGACCTATCAGAAGACAGTTTCTCAGTCCTTCAGTTTCTCAGCTCTTACTGACGAACCGACTCACGGACCGACTGACTTACTGCTATTCATAGCGGAGGGCCTCGATAGGATCGAGCTCGGCGGCTTTTCCGGCGGGATAGTATCCAAAGAAAATTCCGATGGCCGTGGAAAAGACGACGGCAGTCGTCAGCGCCATGGGCGAAATTAAACGCGGCCATCCGAACAGTTTGGCGACGGTCCCGGACAAGGCGACTCCTGCGACGATACCGAGCAGCCCTCCCAGCATGCTTAGGATCACCGCCTCGATAATGAACTGGCTGCGGATGTCGCTGTCCGTGGCGCCGGTCGCCATACGGATCCCGATCTCGTGCGTGCGCTCGGTGACGGAGACCAGCATGATGTTCATGATCCCGATGCCGCCTACCAGGAGCGAGATGGACGCCACGCCTGCCAGGAGCAGCGTCATCACCGCGCCCGCCGCGGCTGCCGCGTCCGCAGCGTCGGTCATGGCGCGCACGCTGAAGTCTGCCTCCTCGTCGGGGCGAAGGTGATGGCGCTCGCGCAGGAGGCGCTCCACCTGGTCCCGCGCCAGCGTCACCGCGCCGCGGTCGATGGCGGAGATGGCGATGAATTGCAAGTAGACGTTGCCGACCAGCTTCTTCTGCGCCGTCGTGTAAGGCACTTCGATGCGGTCGTCCTGGTCGAACCCGAAGGCCGCCTGACCCTTGGGCGCGAGCACTCCGATCACGCGAAAAGGAATGTTCTTGACGCGGATTGTCTTGCCAACGGGGTCTTCACTTCCAAAGAGCATCTCCACCACCGTCTGGCCCACCAGGGCGACGTTAGCCGCGCGGCGCACGTCCTCTTGGCTGAAGAAAGCGCCTGAGGCCATCGGCCAGTTGCGGATCATGGGGAAGGTCACGTCCACTCCGTTGACCTCGGTAAACCAGTTCTCGTCTCCGTAAACAACTTGGGCGCCAATCTCCGCGCCGGCGGAAACGAGGGCCACGGCCGAGCACTCGCGGGCAATCGCCTGGCTGTCCTCAACCCTCAGCGTGGAAACCGATCCCCAGCCCTGCCGCACTCCCCCGTGGCTTGTGCTGCCGGCGAAGGCGTACAGCAGGTTCGTGCCCATGTTGGCGATCTGGGCCTGCACCATGTTGCTTGCGCCCTCGCCGAAGCTGACCGAAGCCACCACGGCCGCAATCCCGATCACGATGCCGAGCATGGTGAGGAACGAGCGCAGCTTGTGGCGCTCGAGCGAGCGCAGAGAAACGCGAAGCGTGGCGCGGATGTCCATGGGGAACCGTCCGTAGTCCCTAGTCCGTTGTCATTGGCAAAATGCCAATCCACTGGATGGTATGCTAATCTACGCTTGCTGGCAATCCACCGATGGCCGCCTACGATGAGTATCTGAGAATCGCCGCCGACTGGGAGGCGGAATTCGCGCGCAACCAGCGGCAGTACGGCGAAAAAATCCACTGCCGCAAGGGCTGCTCGGACTGCTGCGGCCAGATGTTTCAGATCACAGAACTGGAAGCGGCGCACATCTCACGCGCCGTGAAAGAGCTTTCTCCCGAGGCGCGCGTGCGAATGGAGCAGCGGGCCCGCGAGTATCTTCCCAGGCGAGAGGCTCTGCTTGAGAGCCGTGACGTTCCCGACGCCTGGGGCAGCTTACCGCCGCCCGGCCTGCGACTGCCGTGTCCCGCGCTCGAAGACGGCGCTTGCCAGGTTTATTCCCACCGCCCGCTGATCTGCCGCAAATACGGCGTCCCTCTGTATAACCCGAAAAAGCCCGACCAGATTTTTGCCTGCGAGCTCAACTTCCGGCCGGGCGAGGAAATCGAAGCCACGGAACTGGTCCAGATCCAGACCGCCATCCACGATCGCTGGGCCGTCGTGAATCGAGAGTACAACCAGCGCGGTGGGCGCCGCGATCCTAAACCTTTGACCGTCGCCCGCGCCATTCTGGAAGACTTCGAGAAGTACGTGCCGTAGAGGCCGCGCCCAGCGGATCACCTGCCACCCCTAGCTTGCTTCGCACGCTTCGCGGCTCGCTACTCCCGAATCGCCCTACTTGTAAGCCGGAATCCCCGTCACGCGCTCGCCGATGATCAGCGTGTGGATATTGTGAGTGCCTTCGTAGGTATACACCGACTCGAGGTTGCACATGTGACGGAAGATGGGGTACTCGTCGGCGACTCCGTTTGCGCCCAGAATGTCGCGCGCCGCACGGGCGAGGTCGAGCGCCATCTTGACGTTGTTGCGCTTGAGCATGGAGACGTGCGCGAAGTCGGTGCGGCCGCCGTCCTTCAGTCTGCCCACCTGCAAGGCGAGCAACTGAGCCTTGGTGATTTCTGTAATCATGTCAGCGAACTTCGCCTGAACGAGCTGGTGTGAGGCGATGGGCCTGTCGTCAAACTGCTTGCGAATCTTGGCGTATTCGAGCGCTTCGTTGTAGCACGCCATGGCGGCCCCGATCACTCCCCAGCCGATCCCGTAGCGCGCCTGGGTGAGGCAACTGAGCGGCCCCTTCATACCCTTGACGTTCGGCAGCATATTGCACGCCGGCACGCGCACGTCCTCAAGCGAGATGCTCGAGGTCACCGAAGCGCGCAGCGACCATTTCCCCTTGATGTCCTTCGCGGTGAAGCCCGGCGTCCCTTTCTCCACCAGAAAGCCGCGGATATCACCGTCCGCGCGCGCCCACACCAGGGCGACGTCGGCGATGGTGCCGGAGGTGATCCAGGCCTTCTCCCCGTTCAGGATGTAGTGGTCCCCGTCCTTCACGGCGCGCGTGCGCATGCCGGCCGGGTTCGAGCCGAAGTCGGGCTCCGTGAGGCCGAAACATCCGATCGCCTTGCCCTGCTGCAGCGCCGGCAGCCAGCGCTCTTTCTGCTCCTCCGAGCCGTACTCCCGGATGGGATACATCACCAGCGCGCCCTGCACGGAAACAAAGCTGCGCAGGCCGCTGTCGCCGCGCTCGAGCTCCTGCATGATGAGTCCGTACTCGACGCTCGACATGCCGGCGCAGCCGTAGCCTTCGAGGTTGGCGCCGAAGAACCCGAGATCCGCCATCAGCGGCACCAGGTGGCGGGGGAATTTGCCCTTACGGTTCCATTCCTCGATGTGCGGCAGTACTTCCTTGTCCACAAACTCGCGCACCGTCTGGCGCACGAGCCTTTCTTCGTCGCTGAACAGCGAGTCGATTTCCAGGTAATCAACGCCGCGAAAGGGAAACATGATGGAGCTCCGTTGTTTTTGCAATTTGGAATTCGTAATTAATTACGAATTACGAATGACGAATATTGTACCAATGAATCTAGGGTCCGTGGTCCGTTGTCAGGGGTTAGGACCGCGGGCCTCCATTGGAATCGCCCCGACGCGGAGCATATAATGAAATTCTATGGGCGAGCGTACGCGGCTCACAGCGATGGTGAAGGCGGCGGGTTGAGCGGCCAAGTTGAGTCCAAGTATCTTGGACTCCGTGCTGGCCAAGCTGCCGAAACAGACCGACCCGAACGTCCTCATCGGCTTTGACACGGCCGACGACGCTGGAGTGTATCGTCTCACGCCGGACCTGGCGCTGGTGCAGACCGTCGATTTCTTCACGCCCATCGTGGATGATCCTTACACGTTCGGGCAAATCGCCGCGGCCAATGCGCTCAGCGACGTGTACGCCATGGGCGGGCGGCCCATCTCCGCGCTCTCGATCGTCGGCTTCCCGAATACCGGGCGCGACGTCGAGATCCTAGAGCGCATCGTCGAAGGCGGGCTCTCGAAGATGCAGGAGGCGGGCTGCGCAGTAATCGGCGGCCACTCGATCGGGGACGAGGAAATCAAGTTCGGCTACGCGGTGACGGGCCTGGTAAGCCCCGCGCGCGTCTGGTCGAACGCGGCGGCGCGGCCGGGCGACCGCTTGCTGCTGACCAAGCGCATTGGCACCGGCGTCATCTCGACCGCGCTCAAGCAGAATCGCGCCAGTGAGACTGCGGTCGAGGCCGCTGTCGAATCCATGCTGACGCTCAACCGCGCCGCCAGCGAAGCCGCCATGCCGTTTCAGGTCCACTCCGCCACGGACATCACCGGTTTCGGCCTGCTGGGTCATGCGCGAGAGATGGCTGCAGGCAGCAGAGTGAGTTTCGTGATTGATTCCGCGGCCGTGGAATTCCTGCCCGAAGCGCCCGAGTACGCGCGCGCCGGACTCATCCCCGGCGGGCTCGAGCGGAACATCGAGTTCATCGAGCTCATCGCGGGTTGCGTCGAATTCTCGAATGGCGTCCCGGAGGAAGTCAGGACGCTGCTCTTTGACCCCCAAACTTCGGGCGGGCTGCTCCTCTCCGTGGCTCCCGAGGACGCGCCCAAGCTGCTCAGCGCGCTCCGCGAGCGCAACGTCCCCGCGCGCGAAATCGGCGAAGTCGTCGAAAAGACCAAGCCGCTGATCTTCGTGCGGTAAGGCCGTCATTGACGAGGCTCGCGAGATCGGCTGCCGCATCGACCCTACTGCTCGAACCCCATCGAAGGCGCCGTCCTCATGGAACTGAGCTGGCGTAGCGCCCGTTGCGCCTCGCCCGGCCACACGCTAAGATGACAACGATATGAAAAATGGCGTCCCGATGCAGTTGATCTTCGCCGTCGGCGTTGTAGTGATCGGCGGAGGATTTCTGGCGGGGGAATATTTCCTGGTGAAATGGTATCCGCGCTACCAGCAGCAGGTCAACGAGCAAACGTTGAAGCTGTTGCCTTATCGTAACGATGCGCTCGGCATCCAGGTGCAGGTTGCGGCGGGGATTTACGGCCGGGTCGAAAGCTTTCCGGGCGGGGTCAGGATCTTCCGTCCCCGGCTCCTCGGCGACGGGCCGTCACTGACTGTCACGTCGCAACCCAATCCTGACCGCGCGCCGGCGTTCTCGCCACAGGTCCTGGCCGTGTGGCAAACGGACGGCGTCCAGAAGGGAATCCCGCGCTACGGCTTCGAGCACACTGCGATCATGAACCGCGACGCCGTGCTGATTTGGCAGTCCAAGGACCGCATAATGGTCCTGACGGCGCGCGTGATCGCCCCCGATCGCATTGTCGAAGCGGACTGCTCGGTCGGCTCCGAGAACGAGGTGCTCTTCATGACCGGATGCGACGAGAGTGTCCGTACCTTAAAGGTGGCCGGACCCGAACCGCCGGCGTCGGTCGAAGAGGTGACCGGCCCGTAAGACCGGCGCGAAGCCTCGGCGCTGGGTACGCCTGCACTCAGTTTCAGTTTTCAGTTCTCAGTTTTCAGTAGAGACAAAAGGCAAACCTGATAAGTAGCGGAGACTGAAAACTGATAACTGATAACTGACATGTGCGCGTGGCGCGAAATCGAAGGCAATCTGGCGACGCCGCGCGGCTTCCGCGCCGCGGCCATCGCGGCTGGAATCAAGAAGGTGGCCGGCGCCCTTGATCTGGCGTTGATTTTCTCTGACGCGCGGGATACTGCCGCCGCCGGCATGTTCACTACCAACCGCGTGGCTGCCGCGCCCGTCGAGCTTTCCCGCCGCCACCTCAAAGAGACCCGCGGCTGGGCTCGGGCCGTGGTCGTCAATTCCGGGAACGCCAACGCCTGCACGGGCGCTGAGGGACTTCGTACCTCCGAGGAAAGTGCGCGCGCCGCGGCGAAGCTGCTCGGGATTTCTCCGCGCCAGGTCCTGGTGGCTTCGACGGGCGTCATCGGCGTGCCGCTGAAGCTTGACCTCATTCTGGACCAGCTTCCCGCCCTCTCCCGGAATCTATCCACAGAAAGCGCGGACGACGTGGCGCGCGCCATCAGGACCACGGACACGTTTTCGAAGTCCTGCGTGTTGCGGACCGAGGCTGGAGTACGGTCCGTCTGCCTCGCCGGCGTGGCCAAGGGCGCCGGAATGATCCACCCGCGCATGGCCACCATGCTCGCCTTCATTACCACGGATGCGGCCGTCGCCCCGACGGTCTTGCGCGACGTGCTGTGCGCCGCTGTGAACGAGTCCTTCAACCACATCACGGTGGACGGGGACACGTCCACCAACGATACGGTGCTCGCGCTGGCGAGCGGGGCCTCGGGCGTAACCGTGCGCGCGGGAGCCAAGAGCGCCTCGTGGTTCGCTGCCGGGCTTGTCGAGCTCTGCCAGACGCTGGCCAAGCTGATCGTTAAAGACGGCGAGGGGGCATCGAAGCTGGTCGCGGTCGAAGTCCGCGGAGCGAAGACGGCCGCCGATGCCGATCGAGTCGCGCGCGCGATCGCTAATTCGCCGCTCGTCAAGACGGCGCTGGCCGGAAGCGATCCCAACTGGGGACGCATCATGTGCGCCGCCGGCTACTCCGGCGCCCGCTTCGACCCCGCCAAGGTCGATATCCTGGTCAATGATTTTTTCCTTTGCCGCGCCGGGCTGGACGCCGGTTTTGACGACACCGCCGCCCGCCGGGAGCTCGACCAGAAACACCTGACGATTCGGATCGACCTCCACCAGGGCAGAGCCTTCGGGCGCATCTGGACCTGCGACCTGACGCACGACTACATCACCATCAACGCGTCGTATCGAACATGAGAAAGGGGAGTGCTGATATAATCGGTAAAACATGTCAGGGATCATCGGCTACATCGGAAACAAGCGCGTGGTGCCGGTGCTGCTCGAAGGGTTGCAGCGGCTCCAGTACCGTGGCTATGACTCCGCCGGCCTGGCGGTGATTCGCGACGGCGCGCTCGACGTCCGTCGCGCGACGGGCAAGCTGCGCAACCTCGAAGAGGCGATCCGCCAGAACCCGCTGGACGGCGCTTACGGCATCGGCCACACGCGCTGGGCCACGCACGGCGCCCCCACCGAGGAAAACGCCCACCCCCACCGGGACTGCCACGGCACGGTCGTCGTGGTCCACAACGGCATCATCGAGAACTACGTGGAGCTGAAACAGGGTCTCGAGGCCGAGGGGCACAAGTTTACGACCGAGACCGACACGGAGGTCATCGCGCACTTGATCGAGAAGCACCTGGACGGCAATTCCGAACGTGGAAACGCGAAATTCGAAACTCGAAACTCGAAACTGGACACTCGAAGCTCGGCCTCAGCGGCGATCGCGCAGACTGCCGCGGCCCCGGGCGGACTGGCGGAGTCGGCGGCGCGCTCGGCTTCAACCGTAGGAGTGGCAGCGGCTAACGCCATCACGCTTGAGGACGCGGTGAGCGCGGCCATCCGTCAGGTTGTGGGCGTCTTCGCGCTGGCCATCATCTCGACCAAGGACCTGAACAAGATCGTGGCCGTGCGGCAAGGGCCGCCGGCGGTGATCGGGCTCGGCAAGGACGAATACTTTGTGGCCAGCGACGTTCCGGCTATCCTCTATCACACGCACGACCTGCTGTTCCTGGCCGACGGCGACCTGGCGGTCCTCACCCCGGACGGGGTCAAGCTGACCGACTTCGACGGCAACCCCGTGTCGCGGCGCGTCGAGCACGTCACCTGGGACCCCATCCTGGCAGAAAAGGGCGGCTTCAAGCATTTCATGATGAAGGAAATCTACGAGCAGCCGCGCGCCGTGCGCGACACGATGCTGGGCCGGTTTTCTCCCCAGACGGGGCACGTCTTCCTGGACGAAATGGAAATCACGGAGGAGGACTTCAGGTCGTTTCGCGACATCAAGATTGTCGCCGCGGGGACGTCACACCACGCGGGCCTGGCGGGAAAAATCATGATCGAGCGGCTGGCCCGCGTGCCGGTCGAGGTGGACTACGCGTCGGAGTTCCGCTATCGCGACCCCCTGGTCGATGCGCGGACGCTGACGCTGCTCATCACGCAATCCGGAGAGACCGCAGACACTATCGCCGGGCAGCGCGAAGCGCAGGCCAAGGGCTCGAAGACCCTGGCCATCTGCAACGTGCTCGGCAGCATGGCGCCGCGCGAGGCCAACGGCACGATCTACACGCACGCGGGGCCGGAGATCGCCGTGGGTTCGACGAAGACTTTCGGCGCGCAGTTGACCGCCCTCTATCTTTTCGCCCTTTACTTGGGCCAGGCGCGTGCCGTCCTGCCGCCCAGCGACGCCAGGCAATGGCTCGCCGACCTGATCCTCGTCCCCAAGCAACTGGAATCGGTGCTGCAAAAGGACGAGGAGCTCGAGGACTTGGCGCGCCAGCTCTATCGCTCTCCGGAGTTCCTGTATCTCGGCCGCGGCGTCCACTTCCCGGTGGCGCTCGAAGGCGCGCTGAAGATGAAGAAGGTCTCCTACATTCACGCCGAAGGGCATCCTGCCGGGGAGATGAAACACGGGCCGAGCGCCCTCATCGCCGGCGGGCTGCCGGTCGTGGTCATTGCCACCTGCGACTGGAGGTCGGCGGCTTCCAAGGTAGAGTACGAGCGGACCATCTCCAACATCAAGGAGGCCAAGGCGCGCGGCGCCAGGATCCTGGCTCTGGTGACGGAAGGAGACCGCGAGGTGCGGGAAATGGCAGACGACCTGATCGCGGTGCCGCAGACCAACGAGCTGCTTTCGCCCATCCTGGAGGTCGTC
>QHZK01000421.1 GCA_003224635.1 Acidobacteriota bacterium
CGAGGAAGCCGTGGATACGGCCAGCCTTTTCCTCGATAAGGGGCTGGTCGGTTATGTCTACGGCCAGCGCTATCCTCGTCGGGACATTACGACAAAGGGCGACGGAGAGGTTGTCCGGTTGCCTCTTGCCGTCCTGATCAACCAGTCCACCGCAGGACCCGCTGAACTCGTGGCGGCCGCGGTCTCGGAGGACAAGCGAGGCGAGGTCGTGGGAGTCCGCAGCTTCGGAGTGGGCGTCTACCAGAAATTGATCCCAGTCGGCGACGGCTCCGCCCTGCTTCTCTCGGTTGCCAAGTACTACGGGCCTGACGGCAAGGCCATTCAGGATAACGGGGTCGCTCCGACCGTGGTCCAGGCGGCCGAAGGCGAGACTGCCAGTCTGGATGACGACAATGAGCAAGCAGGCCCTGAGCACTTCGGCGATAAAGACGACCTGCAGCTTCAAAAGGCCATCGAGACCCTCAAGCAAAAATACTCCGTGGCCAAGGCCGCCTGAAACAGTGATGAGCGGCAAGTGGCCGAGTGGCAAGTAAATGACGCCCGAGAAGGGATTTTTCTCCGGAACAAAGCCACTATGTTGTGGATAATAAACAACTTATCCTAAAAATCGAAAGAAAACAAAGCCAACTCTGATCGGCCCCGCCAGGGCATACTAAGCCACGTTATTCCAAGAGGTTACAAGCAGCCGGCGAAGGACCAGCAAAAGAATTGGTGGCTCCCGACAAGAGACAACGCACCCCAGACCCAACGCCGGTCAGGAAGCGCGGCGGTCGCTCGATCAGTTCTGTCCCTGCCGTTACTGCCTCTTTCGCCTTCGTCCTTTTGACCTTACTCGTGCTCGGGGCGTGCAAGCGGTCGTCCAAGCATGCCGCTAATCGCCCTGCCCGGGGCGAGCCGCGCTCTGGCGCGGCGGCCTATGCTGATCGCCGCGAGGCGGCTATCCGCCTCAAGGATGCGATCGAGCGCGCTGGCGGCTCCGAGGTCTGGGTCAAGGGCGCGCCGGGAGAGGCGTTTCCCCCTCCCCGAGCGGATATCCCCATCGAGGTGCTGGCGCCTCCGCGAACCTTTCAGCCTGTTTTGTCCGCGCTCAAAACAGATTCGTCAGCCCAGGGTCTCGAAGCCAGAGCGGAATCGACCCACGGGCCCGACGGGTCGCCCGCGGTTGAGGTCCGCGTCTTCAAGGGGAGCGCGCCGGTCGGAGCCTGGCGTTTCCGCGAAGTCAGGCAACTGTTGCGCGCCGCGATAGTGATCGATGACCTGGGACAGAATCTCGAGGCGGCCCGCCAGTTGCTCGAGCTGCCCTACCCCTTGACGTTTTCGGTTCTGCCGCGCCTGCCTCACTCCCGGGAGACCGCAGAGGAGGCCCACGGCGCCGGCCGCGAAGTGATGCTCCACTTGCCCATGGAGCCCGAAACGGGATCGCGGGCGGTGGCGGGCGATGGCGCGATCAAGGTTGGGATGCCGAACGATCAGGTCATCCGAATCGTGGATGCGGACGTGGCTGCGGTCCCTTACGCGCGCGGCGCGAACAACCACATGGGCTCGCGCGCCACGGCGGATCGGGCGCTGATGACGGCCGTCATGAAGGCGTTGGCTGAACGCCGCATGTACTTTGTCGACAGCCGCACCAGCGTGAACACGGTAGCCTTCGACGTCGCTCGCAGCGCGGGAGTCCCAACGTTCTATCGCTCGGTCTTCCTGGACGACACCAAAACCCCGGGATACACTCTCGGCCAGCTTCGGCAACTCTGCCGCGCCGTCCGCCAGCAAGGCGCGGCGCTGGCCATCGGCCATCCTTATCCCACGACGCTCGCCGCGCTCCGGCAGTTCCTTCCGGAGTTCGAGCGCGCGGACATCCAACTGGTTCCCGCTTCCGAGCTCGTCCGCTCGCTCGAGGTCGCGCGCCTCTCGCCGCCGCGTCCCCACGGAGGACAGTAGGCGGAAAGCAGTCGGCAGTAGCGCCGGGCTTCAGCCTGGCACGCTGCATGCCGCCGTCAAAGGCGGTGCTGCGGGTACAGTCTGTCAGACATACCCTGCATTGAACGGCCGCATCCGCCGTGCTAAATTAGGACTATACTCCGAAGCACGAACCGTGGAGGGTGACTTATGCCTTCAACCGATCAGCCGCATGGTCCCTTGCGGAGCCTCGACGAATGGGACGATTTTGTGAAAAGCCGTTATCCGGAGGCCGCGCCAGGCGAGGCCCCGGGGCAGAAACCGTTTGTCGCGGCGAACGCTGACAAGAAGCCCGAAGCGTTTCGCGATTACCGCGCCGAAGCGCGCGCCTCGGTCAAAGAGTTTTACAGGCTGAACCACACTTACCAGACGCGCGAATTCGTCCTCCAGAAGAAGCGCGAATACCTGGCCAGGAACAAGTCCAGGATGGGCGTCTGGCAGGCCATGGAGTACCTGAACACGCTGGTGGATGACAGCGACCCCGACACCGACTTGAGCCAGATCGAGCACCTGCTTCAGACCGCCGAAGCCTGCCGTCGCGACGGGCGGCCGCGCTGGTTTATTCTCACGGGGCTGGTGCACGACCTGGGCAAGATTCTGTGTCTGTACGGCGAGCCGCAGTGGGCCGTGGTGGGCGACACCTTCCCCGTGGGCTGCGCGTTCTCTCCCAAAGTCGTCTTCAGCGAGTTCTTCGCCTCAAACCCCGACGGCCGCGTACCCGACTATCAAACCGACCTCGGGATTTACGAGAAAGGCTGCGGCCTCGATAAGGTCGATATGTCCTGGGGACACGACGAGTACATCTATCACGTCGCCAAGGACTACCTGCCCGAGGAAGCCGGCTACATGCTTCGCTACCACTCGTTCTACCCCGCCCACCTCGAAGGCGAGTACCAGTACCTGATGAACGGCCACGACAAGGAGATGTTCAAGTGGGTGCGCGAGTTCAGCCAGTACGACCTCTACTCGAAGAGCAGCGAGCGCCCCGACGCCGAAAAGCTGCGCCCGTATTACGAAGACCTCATCGCTGAGTATTTCCCGCCGCAGTTGGCTTGGTGACTTGGTGTGGTGCCAGCCTTCGGGGCAGCACCTACACGGGGTGGCGCATACATGGCGGGGTTTGCCATGTGTGCGTCGCCTAACCGCATACATCGCAAACAGCGCGATGTATGCGCCACCCCGCGGCGGGGCAGGGCGAGCGAGATTTTACGCGGGGAGGAAGCTCCCGGCTCCCGAGGCGCGCTAGCCTGTGCCGGGCGAGACGCCCGCGCTCCCAAGATCACCCGCCTCCGGCGCCGACCTTCTCCAATTCCTGCCCTGTCACCGCCGCCACCTCCTCGTGCAGCGAATTACCGTGCGAGTCCATGGTAACGATAGCGATGAAGTCGCGGGCCTCGAAGTGCCACATAGCTTCGGGGGCACCGAGTTCGTCGAGCAGGTCCACTCCGAGGACTTTGGGCAGGCAGCGCGCGTAGTATTGTGCGGCGCCGCCGATGGCGTGCAGGTACACGGCGCCGAATTCCTGGAGCGCGGCGAGGGTCCTCTTGCCCATGCCGCCTTTGCCCATCACCCCGCGGATGCCGTAGCGCTTGATGATGTCCGCTTCGTAGGGTTCTTCGCGGATGCTGGTGGTAGGTCCGGCGGCGGTAGTGCGCCAGCGGATGTTGGGTGGCGTCCCTTCCTTCATCATCACGGGGCCGCAGTGGTAGAGGATCGCGCCGCGCAAGTCGCACGGAGCGTCGTGGTGGAGCAGGTAGTGGTGCAAGGCGTCGCGGCCGGTGACGACCGGGCCGTTGATGAGCACCACGTCGCCGACTTTCAACGCGCGCACCTGGTCTTCGGTG
>QHZK01000422.1 GCA_003224635.1 Acidobacteriota bacterium
AACGCCCAGCAATCGTAGGCGACGGAGACGAAAAAGCTCGCGGGCAGGCGATTGGCGGCGGCGATCTTGCAGCCGATGAGCGATGCTCTTCCGCCAAAGCCCATCGTGCCCACGCCGATCTTGTTGGCTTCCTCCATGATTTCGGCTTCGAGCTGGGCGAGCGCGGGATTGGGGTTCGCGTCGTCAAGCGGACGGAAGAGCTGCTCCTTGGCGATCGCGTAGCCGTGCGCGCGGTCGCTGCCGATGCACACGCCGATGGCGCCCGGTGCGCAGCCCTGGCCCTGCGCCTGCCACACCGCGTGCAGGATGCACTTGCGCGCGCCCTCGAGGTCGCGGTCGGCGCGCCCCAGGTGGTCGAGCGTCGCGGGCAGCG
>QHZK01000423.1 GCA_003224635.1 Acidobacteriota bacterium
CATCGCAGGCAACACCGTAACCATGACCAGCGGCACGGGCGCCTGCAGCCTGACGGCGAACTGGGCGGCGGACAACAACTACACCTCAGCCACGGCCAGCCAGTCGACGGGGGCGGCCAAGATTGCCGCGAGCGTGACCTTTACGGGCGCGCCCGCGAGCGCGGCTTATCAGTCGAGCTTCACCGTGGCCTCCACCACCAACGCCAGCACGACGGCCGTGATCGCGGCGAGCGGGGCCTGCACGATTGCGGGCAACACCGTAACCATGACCAGCGGCACGGGCGCCTGCAGCCTGACGGCGAACTGGGCGGCGGACAACAACTACACCTCAGCCACGGCCAGCCAGTCGACGGGGGCGGCCAAGATTGCCGCGAGCGTGACCTTCACGGGCGCGCCTGCGAGCGCCGCCTATCAGGCGACCTTCAATGTAGCCTCGACCACCAACGCCAGCACGACGGTCGTGATCGCGGCGAGCGGGGCCTGCACGATTGCGGGCAACACCGTGACCATCACCAGCACTTCGGGCGTGTGTTCGCTGAGCGCGAATTGGGCGGCGGACAGCAATTACCTAGCGGCCTCGGCCACGCAATCCACGGCCGTTGGGAAGGCTACGCCGACGGTGACCTTCACGGGCGCGCCGGCGAGCGCCGCTTATCAATCGACGTTCTCGGTGGCGTCTACTACCAACGCGAGCGTCACGCCGGTGATCGCGGCGAGCGGGGCCTGCACGATCGCAGGCAACACTGTGACCATGACCAGTGCCACGGGCATGTGCAGCCTGACGGCGAATTGGGCGGCGGACAACAACTACACCTCAGCCACGGCCAGCCAGTCGACCGCGGCTGCGAAGGCCGGGAGCGCGACTGCGATCGCTTCCAACACTCCCAACCCCTCCACCCTCCAGCAGGCCGTGACGGTGACTTTCAGCGTGACCGGGAGCGCTTCGCCGACTGGAACCGTGACGGTGAATGCCAGCACGGGCGGGAGTTGCAACGGTTCCCTCAGCGCCGGGGCGGGAAGCTGCTCGCTGACCTTCAGCGCGGCGGGGTCCAGGACGCTGACGGCGAGCTACAGCGGCGATGCCAACTTCACTGGCAGCACTTCGGCGGCGGTCACCCAGTCCGTGAACGCGCCCACGGCCAGCTTGTCCTCGTCGAACCTCAATTTCCCCAAGCAGAAGGTCGGCACCACCAGCTCGCAGAAGAAAGTAACGCTCTCGAACACGGGCGCCGGGACGTTGAACATCGCCAGTATTGCGATTACCGGGGCCAGTAGCGGAGATTTTGCTCAAACTAACAACTGTGGCCCCAGCCTGCAGGCAGGAGCGAGTTGCACCCTCAGCGTCACGTTTACCCCCAAAGCGACAGGCGCGAGGACCGCGGCGCTGAGCATCACCGATAATGCCAGCGGCAGTCCCCAGCAGGTCAGCCTGAAGGGGAGCGGAAGCTAAGGTCAGGAGTTCGGGTTTTGCGCAACTGAGGCGACACATCGAAAGGAGCGAAGACTTTCGTCTTCAGCCCCCGGCGTGCCGCGCTGAGTAGGTCGTCAGGAAGAACGTCTGGAGATCGATCATGAAGAAGTTGCTTTATGTTGGACTGCTCTTGGCCTTCGCCGCCGCGCTATGCTGGCCCGGCGTCAGTTCGAGGCCGCAAAGCAGCGACCCCATTCTGATTGGGGCCGGAGATATCGGCGACGGCCTCAACCTGAACCTGAGCGGCGGTATGGCCACGGCGGCGCTGATCGACACTTACCCGAGCGCCCTGGTGTTTGCCGACGGGGACCTGTCCCACAACAACGGGACCGATGGCGACTTCGCCAGGGCTTACGAGCCCACCTGGGGCCGCTTCAAGAACCGCACCATCCCGGCCATCGGCAACCACGAGTACAACGCTCTGAATGGGGCGGGGTACTTCAACTATTTTGGGCCGGCGGCGGGTGATGCGACCAAGGGCTATTACAGCCTGAACGTCGGCGCCTGGCACGTCATTGTCCTCAACAGCGGCGACATGTGTTACCCCGTCGACTGCGAGGCGGGTTCGCCCCAAGAGGTCTGGCTTAAGAACGATCTGGCCGCCAACACCCGGCTCTGTACGCTGGCCCTCTTTCACGAGCCGCTCTACACGTCCGTCGCTGCTGGACAAGGCGTCGCCCCCAATACGGGCATGCAGGCGATGTGGCAAGACCTTTATGACGCCAATATCAAGCCCAATGCCGCCAAGGCTAAGGTCGATCTCGTCGTCAACGGGCACGTCCACAACTACGAACGCTTCGCGCCGCAGGACGCCAACGGTAACTTGGATACGGCGAACGGTATCGTCCAGATCACCGCGGGCACCGGCGGGACAAGCCACTTCACCTTTGGAACCACACCAAGCGTCAACAGCCTGGTGCGCGACTCCACCGCCTTTGGAGTCCTCAAACTGACCTTGCATTCGTCGAGCTACGACTGGCAGTTCATACCCATCGCCGGCCAGACGTTCACCGATTCGGGCACGCAGGCATGCCACTGAGACATGCCACTGAGACAAGCGAGCAAAGGATAAACAATGACCCTCGAACTGACCGTTGTTTTGATTTTGTGCGGGTTTACCCTGACAGTGCTCCCGCTGATGCTGCGCTGGTTGCGGGTTCCCGCCAAGGTCCGGCTGGACCAAGAAATGGATAAGATGATCGATGCGGAAGAGCGGCGGATGAAAGCCCGATACGGGAACTAACGGCCTTCTCAGGCAGGCCGTTTCGGTCCGGTCACGACCGCCGAGTCTCGACGCATGGTCGAGTTCCTGACGCGTTTCCCAGGCTTGCGCAGATCCCGCCGGCGATAGGCCGGCCTTCAGAGGGCGAGGCTTTTCTCACGAGAGGTTTCAACAGCGGTTAAGACCTCTCGCCATCCTCCGTTGCAATCACCAGTAATGCTCACTTGCTGTCTCAGGCCCGCACCAGGGTCTCGAACGTAGACCTTCAGGAGGTCGCCCTCGTCGACCCCGCCTTCTTCTTCCAAGCACCCAAGATCATGCCCATCAGGCATAGACCGACCAGCGAGTAGAATTCATTGATCGCGAAGAGTTGCTTGGGGCGCATCTCATACATGTAAGTCGTAAACGTGATCGGGCCGACACACCCGATCCAGAGCAGGGCCCCGACGGCCGCGCCCTGACCGGCGGTGTTGGCGTTGCGCCAGATACAGATTTGCGAGAGCACAAAGGCGATGAGCAGGTTCAGCGCAAACGAGATGATATAGGGGAGGACGGGATTCATGCTTTGCGCCTGGGCTTCGCTCATGTGCTCGAGTGCCAGCCAAGGCTTGCTGAACAGAACGCCAAACCAAACTGCTCCCAGCAGCCAGTACACCACGGCTGAGACAGCAACAGCAGGATAATTGGTTTTCATGGTCTCTCCCCCCTTCGGAGCGCGCATTATGGGTCCAATGCGCAGGCAGGGCAAGGGGAATATCGAAATGCTGTAACGCCAGCCGGCGCCCAGGACGGAATCGAGCCCGTACTCGATTAAGAATGGCGAGCTTAGATTGGAAAATGAAGCCGGAGCAGCCGGGCATCCAATCGGCCGACTTGCGCTTTCCTCAGACGAATTCGTAGTGGGCCGGCACAGCGACGGGCGTCACCGCCATCGCGAGCTTATAGTCCAGAGCCTTCGGTTGGAGGTCTTGCTTCGAGGCCATGATCATGTCCCAAGTGATTTCCACGCCCGAGTAAGCTGCCTCCCGGCCCATGATGCAGGTCAGCGTGCTTTCGGCTACCGTCATCCCATCGTTGACGTAGGGAATGTCGCCGCGAATGCTGCTGACCAGCCGCACATGCTCCTGGACGTACGGATCGAGGCCTTTCGAGCCCATGTCCAGGCCATCGGTGCGCCCCTTCGAGCCAACCACCGTGTTCCACACTTTTCGATAACAGCCTTTGGGATACTGCCGGCAAGCGCTGTACAGATGAACGCCGCTCGGGTAAACGAAATCA
>QHZK01000424.1 GCA_003224635.1 Acidobacteriota bacterium
CACACACCAGCGCGCGGCAGCGGTCCGACGAGATGATTTGAGTGGGACGAAAATGGCGCGCGGCAAAGGTCGACTTGCCGCAGGCCGCCGCGCCGCAAAGGACAACTACGGATGGCCGCACCAATCGAATGACTTTCTCGCTACTGCCGGTCTGTCCGACACTTTCGCTCAAATTCATGCCACGATTCCATTATACTCAGCCGAGGCGCTTGCGGGCCATCGGACGCCGCCCACCTCAGAAAAAATCGGATGAGGCATAAAAACCGTTCGGCAGGTATATCGACTCTTTTCAGATACTTTTGAGCTGCTGGTAAACCACTGAGTGATATTTGCAGGATTTTCCCGACAAGAACTATACGGGAAGAGGCGGGCTCAATTCCATACGGAGATTCTCCGACTCCGCAGGGTCACGTTTGGCGCCTCGCTGAAAAACTCGTTGCAAGGAGCCGCAGGCGACAAGGACTTTCGTAAGCGCCATACTCTCGGAGCGAGATTCCTCGCTGCGCTCGGAATGACACGGTTAGAGAGCGTCCCTTCATTTCAGCAACCTCTTAGCTTATCGTAAGGCACGATCGAGTTCGCCGGCCGTGGATTCGATCAAAGCGGCCTCGTCTTCCAGGACCTTTCCGACCGAGACGATCGCCTCAGTGGCCTCTCTCCACTTCTTCAATTCGATGGCCTCCCGCACGGCCGGGACGGTTTTCACTCCGTAGCCGGTGTACGCGCCGGGGGCGTAAATCTGGTGCTTGTACCAGGGCCGTGCGGGGAGTCCTGCCGGCGTCGTCAGCTTGCGTTCGCTTTCGATAAGCTGGGCGTTTACTCCGGCGAGCGCCGCCCGGTCGAGCGCCGACCCGCCGTTCTCGCCCGCGCGCGCCAGGACTTTCTGGTAATGTTCTGCGGCCCGCGCAATGACGGCCTCGCCGTTCTCGAGCGGCGCAAAATTCAGATAAGGGGGGACGACCTCGACCGGCGGCGGAACCAAAGGCTTCTCGGGATCGGCCGTGGCGTTGAACACGCCCGCTTCGATCTCTTGGTTGCGCTCCACAACTTCCTTTCGCTTGCTTTCCAGGAGCTTCTTCAGCTCGTCGACGTACTTCCGGAGGGTGTCCGAGAAATCCGAGAAGTCGTAGGGCAACAACTCCGCGTCAGCCAGGCGCATCATGGCGCAGCCTGCCGTCTGGGCGAGCGCCCGCCCATAAACAAAACTCGTGTCCGAGAAGTGCGCGTACCAGTAGAAGTCATCGTAGATCGAGTGATAGATGCCTCCGCCGTCTTCGCCGCCGTAACTGAGGTTCAGCGAGGCGACGCCGAGGTGCTGGAGGAACGGCGTGTAGTCGGACCCGGAACCCAAGGCCCCGATCCTCAAGTCGGGGCGCTGACGAAGCTCATCGAGCTGAGCGGAAGCCTCAGGGAGCTGGGTGGGTATGACGGCGCTATCCCGGCGCGCCCCCGCGTCCCGCGCGTCAGAGATGCTTTTCAATTGGAGCCGCTTCCAAACGGATATTTTCTTCTCCGGGTCCTCGATATCGCGCGCGACCTCGTTGATGAATTTCTCCAGCGTGTGGGAGCCGGCGGCGCTGAAATAGCCCCTGCCGTTCGAGTCCGAGTTGATGTAAACAGCGGCGTGCCGCCCGAGCTCGTCTGCGTGCGCCTCGGCCCATTCGGTCGACCCCAGCAAGCCTTCTTCTTCGCCGTCCCAGGCGCAATAGATGATGGTGCGCCTCGGTTTCCAGCCCTGCTTCAGGAGCTCGCCCAAGGCGCGCCCCTCTTCCATCAGCGCTACCTGTCCTGAGGTTGGGTCCTCGGCGCCATTCACCCAGGCGTCGTGGTGGTTGCCGCGGATGATCCACTCGTCGGGCTCCGTGGAGCCGGGAATCCTCCCGATGACGTCGTAGATGGGCTTCATGTCCCAGTTAAACTGAGCCTTGAGGTGGACCTTTGCCGGGCCGGGCCCGATGTGATAGGTAATTCCAAGCCCTCCCCGCCAGGCATCGGGAGCGACGGGCCCTCCGAGCGCCGCCAGCAGCGGCTGCGCGTCGGCGTAAGAAAGAGGCAGAGTAGGAATGGCAGTCAGCACCTTGACGTCCGAGAGCGCGAGCCGCTTCGCGTCCTTGGTGGCGCCTACGCCCGGCGTGAGCGGGTCTCCGGAGTAAAGCGTCATATCCATCACGCTGCCGCGCTGCACGCCCTCTTTGGGCCGCCAAGCGCCCTTGGGGAACGTTTCACCTTCGAAGTAGCCGTCCTCGTGGGGGTCGGAATAGATCAGGCAGCCGACCGCCCCGTGCTCGGCCGCCACCTTGGGCTTGATGCCGCGCCAGCTCGCCCCGTACCGCGCGATGGCGATGGCGCCTTTGACGGAGATGCCCAAGCGCTCGAGTTGCTCGTAATCGGCCGGAACGCCGTAATTGACGTAGACCAGCGGCGCCGTGACGTCGCCGTCAGCGGAATAAACGTTGTAGGTGGGCAACTGCTCGTCGTGCTGGCTCGACGTGGGGTCCACGGGCACGGTCGGCTCCTGGAGCTTGGCGACGAACCGCGTGGGTTCCACAAGCTCCACGACGCGGTCTTTGGGCGTGGGGAAGAGCACGTCAAAGGTCTCGATGTGCGCGTCCAGTCCCCACTCCTTGAACTTCGCCAGAATCCACTCCGCGTTGTCCTTGTCGTAAGCCGAGCCGACGTGGTGCGGGCGCGCGGACAGCCGCTTCATGTACTCGCGCAGGTTCTCCGGCTTGGGAATGCTGCGGAACTTCGCCTCCCAGTCGCGCTCGGCGCGACTCGCCTCGGCCGAGTATCCCGCGAGCGTTGCCGGCTCGTTGGTCGCCGCTCCCGCTAGCAGGAGCCCCGTAAGGCAAAGGAAGATCACGAGGACCAGGCGTCGCATCAGATTCCCCCCAAAGAATGCCAGGCTGCCGGCTACCACGGTCGGCCGGCTTTTGACTTTCGGCTTAACCCAAAAGAAGAGTGGAGTATAGTGAAAGAATCGCGGATAGGCAACGCTTCGCGCGAGTGCTTCGCGCGACAAATCGCCGGCGCACGCGGAGGGCATGTGGCGGAAATTCTGGTGGCCGTCGAGGACCTGATCTTCCTCTCAAAGATCAGGGAGACCGCGAGACTGGTGGGCGTGGCCGTCGAGCCAGTGGACCTTCGCGGCCTCGAACGGCGAGTTGCGCAGAGCCCGCCCCGCGCCGTGATCCTCGATTTGAACCATCGGTCCGGCTCGGCTGTGGACGCACTGCGCGCCCTGAAATTGAACCCTGCCACGAGCGGCGTTCCGGTAGTCGCGTTTCTCTCCCACGTGCAAACCGACCTCGCGGCGGCGGCGCGCGCGGCCGGGTGCGACGTCCTGCTGGCGCGTTCGGCCTTTACCCGCGAGCTGCCCCAACTGCTCGCAAAGTACGCAGGCGCCGAACACGCCCCAAGCGCCGGGGCCTAAGCCACGTCTCCTCCCAAGGGATCCGGGCGGCCCTCGACGCGATCGTACACCGTGCGGGCGGAGGTTGACCCCAGCGACTCGTGATAGAGGGACTTGAGGTCCAGGAGGTATCGGAGCTCCTGCTCGAAGTCGTGCAGCGCCTTGAGGTCCTTGAGCCGGGCAGGGAACCGCTTGCCCTGGTGGTACCAGAATTTCTGATAGCCGTGGTCCTCGAGTTCACAGTCCAGGCCGCGCACGTTGAACAACGGATGCCCGACCGGAATCCAGGCGCCGCTCGCGTCAAGCTCGATACGACGCGTGAATCCGTTCTTCTTCACTTCGAGCGACCGCGGATTCCCCGGAGTCTCGGCCACCTGGAAGCCGGATGCCTCGAATTTGCTTTGTACGTCGGCTGCGCTGAGTTCTCTTCGCATAATGGAGCGCGGGCGTCTCGCCCGCAGGACTGTGCGTGAGCCTGCTTGTTTGACACTTGCCGCTCGTGAACCCTAGAATGTGAGTTTATTTTACTCATGACCACCGACGCAAGGGCTCCTGCCCTTCGACATTCCGACGTTGCTCAAGTCCCGTCGCTGATCGGCAATACTCCTCTGCTTCGCCTCGAAAACGTGGCGCGCCGCTTCCCGGAGGCCGAGTTTTACGGCAAGGCTGAATGGGCGAACCCGGGAGGCTCGGTCAAAGACCGGCCGGCCCTGAACATCATCCGGGAGGCCGAGCGTGCCGGGCTGATGTCGAAGGACAAGATTCTGATCGATTCCACCTCAGGCAACACGGGTATCGCCTACGCCATGATCTGCGCGGCGCGAGGATACCGGCTGAAGCTCTACATGCCCTCGAACGTCAGCGAAGAGCGCAAGCGGATCTTGAAAGCGTACGGCGCGGAGATCATTTACACGGATCCCCTGGAGGGATCTGACGGTGTCATCCGGCGCGTCCGCCAGATAGCGGCAGAGAACCCTGAAACGTACTTCTACGCCAATCACTACGATAACCCGGCGAACTGGCGCGCACACTACAATTCGACCGGCCAGGAAATTTTCGAGCAGACCCAGGGCCGCGTGACTCACTTTGTG
>QHZK01000428.1 GCA_003224635.1 Acidobacteriota bacterium
CGGCCAGCGCCAGCGGAGTGAAAAGGTACTTGGCCGCGCCGGTCAGCATCACCACCGGCACAAAGACGATGCAGATCGAGAGCGTTGAAACGAACGTCGGGACGGCAATCTGCTGCGCGCCGTCCAGGATGGCTCTCACGATCGGCTTCTTCTGCGCCAGGTTGCGGTGGATGTTCTCGATCTCGACCGTCGCGTCGTCCACCAGGATGCCCACCGCCAGGGCCATGCCGCCCAGGGTCATGATGTTGATCGTCTTGTCCAGGAGGTTGAGGACGATGATCGAGGTCAGAATCGAGAGCGGGATCGAGATGCAAACGATGAGCGTGCTCCGCCAGCTTCCGATGAAGAACAGGATCATGAGCGCGGTGAGAAGCGCCGCAATCAGGGCTTCGCGCACCACTCCGCCGATGGCCGCGCGCACGAAAAGGGACTGGTCGAAGAGTTGGGTTACTTTCAGCTCCGAGGGCAGGCCAGCCAGGATGCGCGGCAGCACGGCCTTGACCCGGCCCACAATGGACAAGGTCGATGCGTCCCCGTTCTTCAGTACGGTCAGCAGCGCCCCCCGGCGGCCATCCTGGCGCACGATGTTCGACTGCACCGCGAATCCGTCCCTGACGTGCGCCACGTCCTTGATGTAGACGGTCGCTCCATTGACCGTCTTGATGGGCAGGTCGTTCATGGCCTCGACCAGGTTCGGGCTGCTGTTCAGCCGGATTAGGTACTCGCGATCGCCAACCTTCGCCGTGCCCGCCGGCAGGATGAGGTTCTGGAGGTTCATGGCGTTCGATATGTCCGTCGCCGACAAATGATTGGAGTAGAGCTTGCCGGGGTCCAGGTCCACCATGATCTGCCGGGCCTTGCCGCCGTAGGGAAGCGGGACCGAGGCCCCCTGCACGGTGGCGAGCTGGGTGCGAATGAAATTCAGCCCGTAATCGGAGAGCTGCTGCTCGGTCAAGGTGTCACTGTTCAAGGCCAGTTGCAGGATCGGGACGCTGGAGGCGTTGTACTTGACCACCGCCGGCGGGAAGATGCCGGGCGGGAGGGCCCTAAGGAGCGTCTGCACGATCGAAGTGATCTGAGCAATCGCCAGCTCCGGTTTCACATTGGGTTGAAAGTAGACCTTGATGACGGCCACGCCGTTATACGACTGCGACTCGATGTGTTCGATGTCGTTCACGGTTGTGGTCATGGCCCGCTCGGTGATGGTCACAATGCGCTTCTCCATCTCGTCGGGAGACACGCCGGGATAGGTCTCGATCACGCTGATCACAGGGATGTCGATGTTGGGAAAGATATCCGTCGGCATGGTAAGGATCGAAATCCCGCCCAGGATGGCGATCAGGATCGACATCACCACAAACGTGTACGGGCGGCGCAGCGCCAGCCGAACAATCCACATGACGCTTAACTCCTATCTTTGCATATGATGACGCGCGGCGCTCGGTAGTTCCCGGCAAATTTGCACTGGTGACCGTCGGTTGCGCGAGGCGGAGCGGATGGCCAGGGCGTCCGTTCTGGGCGCGTCCCGGCGGGCGCACATCTCCGCTACGTTCTTCATGCTATAATCGCCCCATGCCCGACCCGATCGAATCGCGGATGAATTTCATTATCGAGCAGCAGGCGCAGTTTGCCGTGGACATTCAATTACTCAAAGAGCGCCAAGCCGAGAATTCTCGCCAGATCGAATCAAACGCTGGCATGATTCGGCAACTGGTGGATGTCTGCCTGTCGCTCGCTCACCACGGCGAAAAGACCGACGAGAGAATCCGAGCGCTTGGGGAAGGGGTCCGAGAGCTTGGGGAGGACCTTCGCGCGCTGATTGATACCGTCGACAAGCTGGTGCGCCGCAACGGCTCGTAGCTCCCGCCAGCTCGCGACACAGGCGCAGTGCCCGGCAGGCTGGGCATCCTATCGGCCAAAAATCTCAGGGGCACTTTTGTGTAGCGGCGCTCTGTGAGCGCCGAAAAGACGGCGGTCCCTTCCAGGGCAGGCTTCGACCCCGCTACACCTTAGGGGTGATGCGCGGAGGCGGGTCGTTCCGTGGCCACGCGAAGAACGGGATAGAACTGCACGAAGACGTTGTCAGCGGCCCCGTGCTGGTTGTGGCACTGCCAGCAGGCCTCTTTGGGGAAAGGCTTTGCTCGAGCGAGGGCCTGGCCGCTCGCTCCGATGAAGTCGAAGTAAGCCCACTTTTCCGGAAATCTCTTCTCATCCTTGACCGCCGCTTCAATGCCGATGAAGCGGTCCTCGAACTGGCCCCGCTTGTTGATCGAGGCGTTGCCTCCGGCGGAGAGAACCTCCATTATCAGTACCGTTTGGTCGGGAAACTTTCCCGTCTCCGCAAATTGCCGGTACGCCTCGGGCTGGATGTAGACATTGTGGAATTCGGGAGCGTCTCCGGCTTGCCCTTCGTTGTAGCTCATGCCGAGGCTCGACCCCACGAATACCCACTGCCGGTATCCTTCCGGACGAACAAGCTGATTGCCCCCGGCGAACCGCGGCCCGGCCATTCTGCCTTGCCCGCTGAGCGCGCCAGCGCCTGCCAGCAGCATCGCCAGAAGCTTGCCACGCATGCGGTCCATGCGGGGAAGATACTCGAATATCGCGCGATGCGCAACCACTGCGGTCGAACGGCGCGCTAACACGGGTAGCGCATCGCTTCTCAGAGGTCTGCGGCTTTTCCAATGGCAGAACCGCAGACCTGCGAAAAGCAGCAGGTCTGCGCTACCCAAAAATAATTTGTGTCGTCCGTCCCATCCGTCTCACATACCTCGTCTCGATGTGATAGGGTGAAGTTCGGGGTATCAGGGGATGGCCTCGATCCTCAAAGAATGCGAGGTTTGCGTGGAATTACCGATGACGACAGAATCACAGGATACAGAATCACAGAATCATGGTGGCGGCGAACGCGATAGCGCCTGTATTTCCAACCGCCTCTCGGCGCTAAGAGCAAACCGACGAGCCAAAAGCCTGAAAAGAGGGAATTTTTTCGGGGAACGAGCCGCTAGGTGTTTTAGAATTAACAACTTAACTTAAAAGAGGCGGAAAAACGAAGCCAATTTCACTTTGGACGCCCGCCGCAACGCCACGAGGCGCAAACACATCTCACGTAATGGCAAGCGGGACGGGAACGGAGTAACTCATGCGCTCGGACCTGATTGGCACTCGTTCAGCGATCATCCTCACCATCGCTCTGGCCGTTGTCGCCGGGACAATGGCCGGCTCGCGCGCGGTCCGGGCCCAGAACGGGGTGGCGGGCGAGCCTCCCGTATTTACCGGACCCAAGAAACAGCAGCCCCCGAACCTGAGCAAGGATCTGAAGGCCGAAGAAGAGCTGGCGAAGATCAAGGTCCAATCGCCCCTCGTCACCGCGCCGGTTACGGTCGTCGATTCCGCGGGTGAGTTTGTTTACGACCTGGACGAAAAAGACTTCCAGGTGCTCGATAACGGCGTCCCACAGAAAATCGACCGCTTCGATACGGAGACGGAGACGGTGGCCGCCGTCATCCTGGTCGAGACCAACGAGGCTGTGGCGCCGCTGCTGCCGCAGGTGAAGCCGCTGGGCTCGATGTTCTCGAGCCTGCTGCTCGGCCCCAAGGGCGAGGCGGCGGTCATCTTCTTTGACGACCGCGTTCGCGTGGCCC
>QHZK01000006.1:0-491 GCA_003224635.1 Acidobacteriota bacterium
CCCACGGGCACCTGCATGACGGCATAGGACCAAAAGAAGGCCGAAAGCAAGACACCCTTGAGCGCCGGACCCAGAGCCAGGTCTTGCGAGATTGCCGGAAGCGCGAGCGCGAGCGTGGCGCGGTCCAGGTAGTTGATCCATGAAGCCGCGAAAAGCAGCCCGACAATCGTCCAGCGGCGCGCATTCGAAACGACGGCTGCCATGTCCTTGAGGCCTGCCGGTTAGATCGCTGACCTGTATTGCCCACCACGACCCGGGCCGGGCTTGCCATCATACCCCAGTCGAGTGCTACGAGGCCTCGGCATGTCGATGTGGTCCCTAACAATATTCGTCCAAAACCCCAGGACCAAGGACCAACCTGAGACCATTTCGCAGCCGCCCAGCCGCTCATCGAGAGCTTTACCTTATGACACCTCTCCTCTGGTCGGCCCGAACTGTCCGGTTGCGGATGCGGGTGTCCCAAGAGCGGGCAGCTCTCCGTTTAGTAGTCA